>JBGPSX010000031.1:0-15562 GCA_041490325.1 Bryobacteraceae bacterium
TAACACCCCGATGTCTATGGACAAAGGGTAGATTGTGTTACCCTGTATATCGTGAGCCAGCTTGGCCATTTGCGGCTCCTCGAAGCAGAGAGCATCCATATCCTCCGCGAGGTGGCGTCGGAGTTTCAGCGGCCAGTGATGTTGTATTCCATCGGAAAAGATTCCTCCGTGCTGCTGCGATTGGCCCAAAAAGCGTTCCACCCGGCCACGATTCCGTTCCCGCTGCTGCACATCGACACCACCTACAAATTCCGCGAGATGATCGAGTTTCGCGATTGGTACACCCAGCAGGTCGGGGCGAAATTGATCGTCCATACCAACCGGGAAGCGATCGACGACGGAGCCAACCCGTTCCGCTTGGGTACGCAACGCTGCTGCGGGTTGCTCAAGACGAAAGGACTACTGGATGGTTTGCGCATTGGACCATTCGACGCAGCCATCGGCGGCGCCCGGCGCGACGAAGAGAAGTCGCGCGCCAAAGAACGGATCTTTTCGTTTCGCGATTCCAAGGGCCAGTGGGATCCAAAGAACCAGCGCCCGGAATTGTGGAATCTCTACAACGCGCGCATCGATCCGGGCGAGAGTCTGCGTGTCTTCCCGCTGTCGAACTGGACCGAAATGGATGTGTGGCAGTACATCCACGTAGAGAAGATCCCGATTGTCCCCATGTATTTCGCCAAGGATCGCGAGATGCTGGTGCGCGGCGATTCGCTGATTCCGCTCGAACAGCCGTTCATTCCGATGCTGCCGGGCGAGAAGCCACAAATGGTGCGCTGCCGCATGCGCTCACTGGGATGCAGTCCCTGTACCGGCGCCATTCGTTCCGAGGCCGACACCATTCCCAAAATCATCGAAGAACTGGTCTCTTTCCGGCGCTCGGAGCGCGAGAATCGCGTGATCGATCACGATCAGGACGGATCGATGGAATTGAAAAAGCGGGAAGGGTACTTCTAAAATGGCGGCAGTGCTCAACCCGGCGCCGGCATTCGAGATCGAAGACTTTCTCGCGCAAGAGCAGGCCAAGGACCTGCTACGGTTCACCACCGCCGGAAGCGTCGACGATGGAAAATCCACACTCATCGGCCGCCTGCTTTATGATTCGCAGAATGTCTACGAAGATCAACTGAAAGCCGTCACCAATGCATCGGTGAACCGGTCGGCCGGTCCCATCGACTTTTCCCTCCTCACCGACGGTCTCCGCGCCGAGCGCGAGCAAGGCATCACCATCGACGTCGCGTATCGCTACTTCGCCACCGCGCGGCGCAAGTTCATCATCGCGGACACACCCGGCCACGAGCAATACACGCGCAACATGGCTACCGGCGCCTCAACCGCCGATCTTGCGATCATTCTGATCGACGCGCGCAACGGCGTGCTGGCACAGTCGCGCCGGCATGCCTACATCGCCTCGCTGCTGGGTATTCCCAACTTTGCGATCGCGTTGAACAAGATGGATCTGGTGGACTACGACGAAAACGTCTTTCGATCCATTGAGGCTGAATTCCGAGAATTTTTGTCGCATGTGAATGCGCCTCACGTCTATTTCCTGCCGATCAGCGCGCTCGAAGGCGACAACGTGGTGCGCCGCAGCCGTCGGATGCCATGGTTCACCGGGCCGAGCTTGCTCGAATTTCTCGAAGCAGTTCCGGTCTATCACCAGTCTCGCGCCGCCGCTTTTCGATTTCCTGTGCAGCGGGTGATCCGCCCGGATCAGACTTTCCGCGGATATGCCGGCCAGATCGCTTCCGGGACAATTCGTCCGGGCGACGCCATTCTCGCTCTGCCCTCCGGCCTGCGGTCGCGGGTGAAGAGTATTGAAACCTTCGACGGGCCACTGGATGAAGCCACTGCTCCGATGTCGATCACGCTGCTGCTCGAAGATGAGCGGGATATCAGCCGCGGCGACATGATCGCATCCACGCAGAAAGTGCCCGAGGTGGCGCGACAGTTCGATGCGAGCGTGGTGTGGATGAACGAGCGGCCGCTCCATCCCGCCACCACCTATCTGCTGAAGCACACCAATCGCACCGTGAGCGCACAAGTGAAAGAGGTGCGCCATCGCGTCAGTATGACCACGCTCGAACGCGAGCCGGCCGAGCGGCTGGAATTGAACGAAATTGGAGTGCTGCGGATCGAGACCAGCCTGCCGCTCTATTTCGACGCTTACGCTGTCAATCGCTACACCGGCAGCTTTGTGTTGATCGACCCGGTCTCGAATGCCACGGTCGGCGCCGGAATGATCGCTGCCGCGGTTCATGCGGAACGAACGCGCCGCGAATTGGCCGTGTTGAAACACGATCGCGTGACGCCCGCCGAACGTCTGGCGCGCTATCGTCATGCGGGCGGCTCGGTGTCGTTAGGACCGCGGACACAGCTTGGATTGCTGCTCGAGCGGAAGCTCTTCGACCGCGGTTGTGCAGTAGCGGTTGTTAGCGAGCCAGCGCCGGAGCTTGAGAAGGCTGGGCTGCTCGTACTGGTTGTCTCCGAGGCCGCTTCCGATTGGGTCCTGCCGCAAAACGATGACGCCGCAGTGGACTTTGTCATCGCTAGTCTCGAGGATTCCGGCGTGCTATTGGCCGTGGAACGGTTGACTGGCGGCGAGGGCATCTGACATGACGCTAGATCAAAAAATCGACGATGCGTCCGGCGTGATTCGCACTGTTTTCGCGGAGCATACCGCGCCCGCTTGCGTCACCTGCAGCTTTCAAACCGAGTGCATGGTGATCGTCGACCTGTTAATCGCTCAAAAGCCTGATATCCCCGTCCTGTTTCTCGAGACCGGCTATCATTTCCCGGAAACCTACGCCTATCGAGACCAGATGACCGAGCGCCTGCACCTCAACCTCGTCAATCTGCTTCCGAAACTCACCGTCCCCGCGCAGGAGTCCGAATTCGGCATTCTTTACCAGAGCGCGCCGGACCGCTGCTGCGGAATGCGAAAAGTCGAGCCATTATTTGCGGGTTTGTCCAACTATGACGTCTGGTTCACTGCCTTGCGCCGGGAACAATCGCCGACGCGCGCGAGTCTGCAACCCGTCGACCAATTCCGATTACCGAACGGCAAGCAAATGCTGAAGGTAAGCCCGCTCGCGACCTGGACGAACGCCGATGTCTGGAGCTACCTGAAGCGCCGCGATATCCCAGTGCTGCCGCTCTACGATCAGGGCTACACCAGCATCGGTTGCGCGCCCTGCACAACGCTGCCCGATGATCCGGAGAACCTGCGATCCGGCCGCTGGGGCGGACGCAAGCTCGAGTGCGGCATTCACATTTCAAGCGAGTAGCGCGATGGAGATTGTCCTTGGATTCGTGATTGCTGTCGCCATCGGCATCACGGGTGTCGGCGCCGGAATCATCACGGCTCCAGTCCTGATTCTGTTCATGCACGTTCCCCCAGCCCACGCCGTCGGCACCGCGCTGGCATTCGGTGTCGCAGTCAAACTGCTGGTGGTGCCGATGCAACTGTTCCGCAGGCAAGTAGATTTTCGCATTCTCGGCTACATGCTCGCCGGTGGACTGCCCGGCGTGTTTCTAGGGTCGATGCTGCTTTCCAGCCTGAATACGCCTTCGAGGCAAGGCATTCTGTTCGCTACACTTGGTGCAACCATCGTTTTCATGGCTGCGCTGAATCTCTATCGTCTGTGGCTGCGCCCGGCGCAAGCTCCCGCGCGGGATCGTTCGCGCTGGCTTCCTCTGATCACGCTGCCGATCGGCGCCGAGGTCGGGTTTTCGTCAGCCGGAGCGGGCGCGCTGGGATCGCTCGTCCTTCTGACCATCACCCCGCTCACTGCCGCGCAGGTCGTAGGCACTGACTTGTTCTTCGGACTTTGCGTGTCACTGGTCGGTAGCGGATTTCAGTTGAGCGCCGGGAATTACGACTCGGCTATTCTCCTGAAGCTCGTCATCGGCGGTTTGTTCGGAGCCTTCACTGGAACCTATCTTGCTACCATAACGCCACAGAAGGCTTTTCGCGCGGTGCTGTCGTTATGGCTTATCTCGCTGGGCATCCAATTATGCTGGAGCGGGGTTCGCCAATGGTGACCCGGCGCGCCGCGGTAGCCAGCTTTCTTGCCATCATGAGTAACGCACAACCGAAAAAAGGACGAAGCGACAATCTGTACGAGCTGCCGAAGAATTTGCCCGTGCCCATCGACGACGGCGCATGCAACCATCTGACCGGCATGACCATCCCATCCATCCCGCTGCCCTCTACAAAAGGCAGGATGGTGGATCTCGTGAAGGTCGCCGCGCCTCGCATCATCGTGTATGCCTATCCGCAAACCGGTACGCCTGACAAAGATCCGCCGCCAGGATGGGATGCGATCCCTGGCGCAAGAGGTTGCACGCCCGAAACATGCGCATTTCGCGACCACCACAAGGAACTGAAAGCGCTGGGCGCCGAAGTATTCGGTCTGAGCACCCAGACCACCGAGTACCAACAGGAAATGGTCGCGCGCCTGCACGTCCCGTTCGAAGTCTTGAGCGACGCGGACTTCAAGCTCACACACGCTTTACGCTTGCCTACGTTCGACATCGCCGGATTCACTCTGATCAAGCGCCTGACGCTCGTTCTCCGAGGCAGCCGAATCGAGAAGGTCTTCTATCCCATTTTCCCGCCCGATCGGCACGCCCAGGAAGTCAAATCTTGGCTCGAACATAACCCTTCCTAGAACCAACCACCCTGCTCGTGCATCTAACCAATAGGTGTATGTCAAGTGAACAATCGAGGCGGAGACTGGACTTGGCACTACTTTGTCGCCTCCGGCTGGAATTGGTTCAACTGCCTTCGATCGAAACAGGCACAACGAATTGCGGCGGCCGCTGTGGCCGGAAGTCTTTTCGTTCTCGCTATCGTACTAGACTTCCACACTTCCTGGTTTGAGTCCCTGGTCTTTCGCGCCGCCGGCCGGCATATTTCCTACCATCTCGCAGAGGGACCCAGCCACAACATTCAATATCCCGGTGCTGGTCCGTATGATTGGACACTCGGTTACGCGCGGTTACCGGATTTTCTGCCGCGCGTAGAGGCGGCCGGATATCGCGTCGATGCGCAGGCCCGCAATTCCAGGATGTATTCGCTGATCGCGCGCAGCGGCTTGTATCCGATATATGCCCAGAAAGACGTGGCTGGACTGACGATTGCTGATCGCGACGGGAACAGTCTTTTTTCCTTTCGTCGCCCGGAGCGCGTTTATCAGAACTACTCCGAGATTCCTCCGCTCGTAGTTCGCTCCTTGCTCTTCATTGAGAACCGGCAGATGTTGGATTCCAAGCGGCCACGTCGCAACCCGGCGCTTGAATGGGGCCGGCTCATGAAAGCCATGCTGGACTACGGACTTCACACCGTGAATCCAAGCCATCATGTGAGCGGTGGAAGTACGCTGGCCACACAACTCCAAAAGATGCGGCATTCGCCGGGAGGAAGGACACGGTCGGCCCGAGAGAAGCTCCGGCAGATTACCAGCGCCACGCTGGCGGCCTATCAGAATGGCGGCGAGACCCTGGAAGCCCAACGCGAAATTGTTCGCGCCTATATCAACTCGATACCATTGGCTGCCTCACCGTCGTATGGTGAGGTTACGGGTTTAGGCGACGGGCTGTGGGCGTGGTATGGCGTTGATATTTCGAAGATTAATCGCGTGCTCGTTACGCGGGAAGAGTCGCTTGGAAAGACGGAAATGCGGATGCGGGCGCGCCACTATCGCCAGGTGCTGTCACTGCTGCTTGCGTTGCGGTCTCCCTCTTATTTGAAAGAGCACCCGGTGGCTCTCGACGCGCTGACGGATCGATATCTCGGAGCGCTCGCCGCGCGCGGAATCATTTCGCACCGGCTAAGAGATCTGGCGCTAAAGGAACGTGTCCGGCCCCTTCCCCAGTTCCCTCCGCAACGGCCGGCAAGCTTCGTCGCGAACAAGGCGCCCAATGCGGTACGTATGTCGCTGCTGTCGTTGCTGGGTGTCGACAACGCCTATGATCTCGATCGACTGGATCTCACCGTCCACACCACCATCGACCAGCGTGCTCAACAGAACATCACGCAATTTCTCGAGCAGATTACAGCTCGGAAAGGAGTTGCCGCTGCGGGACTCGCGCAGTATCAGTTGCTCGAGAGCAGCGATCCGCGCAACGTGGTGTACAGTTTCACACTCTACGAGAAAGGCGCCGGCGCCAATCTTCTACGGGTCGAAACGGACAATCTGAATCAGCCCCTCAACATCAATCAGGGTACCAGGCTCGAATTGGGCTCTACGGCCAAGCTGCGAACCTTGATCAACTATTTGGAGATCGTCGCTGACCTGCACAAGGAATATTCCACGCGCTCGGCCGCCCAACTGCAGGCTGTGCGGATCTTCCCAGACGACCATTTGACCGAGTGGGCGGTGAAGTATCTCGCCACTTCGCAAAACAGGAGCCTAACGTCCATGCTCGAAGCGGCGCTGGAGCGAAAGTATACGTCTAGCACGGGCGAATCGTTCTTCACAGGCGGCGGCGTGCATCACTTTGCGAATTTCGAGCGGGACGAAACTGGTGGCCTTGTGACAGTCAGCACGGCGCTCCACAAATCCGTGAATTTGGTCTTCATCCGGGTGATGCGCGACGTTGTGAACTATTATCGCTACCGTGTCCCGGGTGCATCGCCCGCCCTACTCGAGGACCCCAACGACCTGTCGCGCCAGAAATATCTGGAGCGATTCGCGGATCAGGAAGGCCGCTTATTCCTTTCGCGCTTTTACGAAAAGTACCAGGGAGTCGATCCGGTGGACTCGCTCGAAAGGTTAATGCGAGGCCTTCATTTAACCACCACTCGCGCCGCTGTGATCCATCGGTCGTTGCGTCCACAGGCTGGGATCGCCGAATTCGCCGCCTTCATGAAGGGCCATCTTCCGCGGGAGGCCATGGCCAAAGTCGACCCGGCCGTCCTGTACGACAAGTATGGGCCCGGCAAATTCAACGTGGCCGACCGAGGGTACCTCGCGCACGTGCATCCCCTGGAGCTGTGGCTGCTGGAGTATCGAAGCCAACACCCGGGCGCAGCGCGTGCCGAAATCATCGCGCAGAGCGCCAAAGTCCGACGGGACGTGTATTGGTGGCTGTTTCGTACAAAATACAAACGCGCGCAGGATAATCGCATCCGCACTCTGCTCGAACAGGATGCTTTCAAGGAAATCTATCGTGCCTGGAAACGCCAGGGCTACCCTTTCGATTCGCTGGTTCCTTCCTATGCGACGACCATTGGCGTCTCGGGCGACACGCCGGCGGCGCTCGCCGACCTGATGGGCATTCTAGTGAACGGAGGCATACGATATCCAACCATCAAGATTGACCAGCTTCACTTTGGCCCGGGTACACCGACTGAGACAATCGCCGGACGGGAGTTGCCGAAAGGCCAACGCGTAATCGCGCCCGAGATCGCGCGCCTGGTGAGAAAGGAATTGATCGGTGTGGTGGAGAACGGAACGGCGCACCGGGCTCATGGCGCGATTGTGTTGTCGAATGGATGGACGGTCCCGGTGGGGGGTAAGACCGGAACAGGCGACAATCGCCGGGAGAGTTCCTCGGCTTCCGGACATCTGATCGGATCGAAGGTGGTGAGCCGCACCGCCGCATTCGTGTTCGATATCGGCGATCGATTCTACGGCGCCATCATCGCGTATGTGCCCGGCCAGCAAGCGTCCGGCTACCGGTTCACCAGCGCGCTGGCGGTTCAGATCTTCAAGGACCTTGCGCCCCAATTGAAGTACCTGCTGGAGCGGCACGAAAATGGGATGCCACCTTCAACTCTGCTGGCTGCAACTAGCTCGACAAGCCGAGCAAAGCCCTGATCACGCTCAGCAGCGGACTTACGAAAAAGATCGCCACGTTCAGCGCCACCAACAAGGGTGGAACCAAACCCCATCTCATGGGCACTGCAACGGCTCGCAGCATCACGTAAAGCAACATCGGAGAAATCGGCCGCGCGTACCCTAGAGTTTCCGTCAGGTGGAGCGAGTCTCCCAGAAGCAGCGCCAGCACGATAAAAAGCGCGGCAGCGATCGGCGCAGCGCCACGCCGATCGCCCCGAATGAAGTGCACCGCAACCGCGATCGAGCCGATAACACCCAGAATCGCCAGTACATCCAGAGTTTGAAACAGGACCGGCAAGCTCGCGTAATGTCGGACCCTGAAGAGCCGCTGCACCAAGCCGATAACCGGATGATTCACTAACGCCGACGCATTCATCGCGGGCGGCGTGTGTACCGCAACAAAGAGATACCACGCGAATGCCGGCGCTGCTGCGGCCGCAGCGATTCCGGCGCTCAGATAGCGCTTGCGCCAAAGTTCGTGCAGCACCAGCGCCGCTACCAGAATCAGTCCTGTTTCACGCGTCAGGACCGCCAAGCACGCGACACACCAAGCAGGCGCGCGCCGATCTGTTGCCGAAAAGAAGAGAAAGCCCGCGAACAATGCCGCCAACGGACCGTCCGTGACCATCCGATCGATCGAGGCGAGCGTCGCCGGAACCAACAAAAACAGCAATCCCCAGGCCGGGTGCATGCCGTCTCGCGCCAGATAAGCCGCCGACCAAAATACGCCGGCGAAGATCGTGGCCAGTTCAACGGCGATAAAGGTGGCATCGATCCTGTTGTCGGATCCGAAAGCCAGCGCATAAGCGAGCCCCGGAACCAGGATGCGCCTGTACCGCAACCTGGCATCGTCGACAAAGGACGCGTAGCCCTTTTCAAAGAACGGATCGTGAGCCACATACCGATAAGATTGGCCGTCGTATCCACGCGAGTTCTTGAAAACAAAAGTCGATCCACGCAATTCCTCAGGGATCGGAGCCTTGTCGCCCGTGCAAAACAAAGCCGTCCAGTTACCGGCGTAATTGAAGTGAACGGTCAGCGCCATCCAAGCCAGAGCGCCTACCGTCCCGAGCGTCGCAACCAGCAGGCAAAGTCTTGAAGAATCAGGGCGCAATACACTAGCTTAGCCGGAATGCGCAACCAAACGGCTCCGGCTTCATCTAAGCATTGTCAGGCCCGTATACCCCATTGTCGACAGACAATTAGGTGATAAGATTAGGTAAAGTTCTCATGTCTGTAGCTCCCAGCCTTGTTCCGCCGGTTTCGCGTCTCGCCGCGACGGATCTGTTGCAGTTGGTTGGTAATACACCGCTCATCCGCATGGAACGAATCACCCGGGATCTCCCCGGCATCGAGATTTACGGGAAGGCCGAGTTCTTCAACCCCGGTGGATCGGTGAAGGACCGCGCCGCGCTCAACATGATCCTGGATGGCGAGCGAACTGGCAAGTTGACGCGCGACCGGACCATTCTCGACTCTACCAGCGGCAACACCGGAATCGCGTATGCGATGATCGGCGCCTACAAAGGTTACAAGGTCAAGCTGTGCCTGCCGAAGAACGCTTCCATGGAACGCAAGCACGTCTTGCAAGCCTACGGCGCGGAGATGGTTTTTAGCGATCCCGGCGAAGGCTCGGATGGGGCGATTCGTCTGGTCCGTGAGATTTACAACGCGAATCCGGATCGATACTTTTATCCAGATCAATACAATAACCCCGCTAACTGGAAAGCTCACTACGAAGGAACGTCGCTTGAAATTCTGGCGCAGACCGAAGGCCGCATCACGCACTTCGTAGCCTGCATGGGAACCAGCGGGACTTTCATGGGCAACTCGCGGCGCTTTCACAAAGAGCATCCGCGCATCAAATGCATCTCGGCGCAACCTTCTTCGGGATTCCATGGCCTGGAAGGCTTGAAACACATGCCCACCGCGATCGTGCCGGGGATTTACGATCCCAGCGTCGCCGATGACAACGTCTGGATCGAGACCGAAGATGCTTACGAGATGTGCCGCCGCGTGGCCCGCGAGGAAGCCTTGCTGGTCGGGATTTCTTCGGGCGCGAATCTGGTGGCGGCGCGCGCGATAGCGAAGCATCTGGTCGAAACCGGGCAGCGCGGCGTCATCGTGACCATTCTCTGCGACGGAGCCTATAAGTACCTCAGCGAATCGTTCTGGAATGATCCGAGTTGAGAAGCAGGCATGGGATACCATGGTGTCGCATGCCGAGAAAACATTTCCTAAAGAGTGTTGCGGCGTCATGCTGGGCTCTGATGGAATAGTCAGCGAAGCCGTGCCGCTGCCGAACGCCTACACGGGTCCACAAGAGGACTTTTTCGTCATGGATCCGAACGATCTCAATCGCGTTGACAAGCAGGCGCGCGAGAAGGGGCTAGACGTTTTGGGCATCTTTCATTCGCATCCCGACTGCGATGCGTATTTTTCGAGGCGCGATCTGGAACACTCCTGCTCCTGGTTCTCCTATGTCGTGCTATCGGTAAAGAACGGGCGCTTCGATCACGCTAACAGCTACCGGCCGGATTTCGATCAAAAGGAAGCTCCCAAGGAAGAGTTGATCTATGGCTAAGATTCTGATTCCCACCCCGCTGCGGCAATTCGCCGGCAAGCAGGATTCGGTGGACCTCAAGGGCGGAACCGTCGGAGAGGTGTTGCAGTCGCTCATCACCGAGTACGCCGATCTGCGCCGGCATCTGTACAACGACGAAGGCAAGCTGCGCAGTTTCGTGAACGTATACGTCAATGATGACGACATCCGGTATCTCGATAAGGAAGCGACCAAGCTGAAGGACGGCGACACAGTCTCGATCGTGCCGAGCATTGCCGGCGGGTCAGCGGGAGTCGCGGCGCCACCGCTAACGCTGTCCAAGGACGAGATTCTTCGCTACAGCCGCCACCTGATCATGCCCGAAGTCGGCATGGAAGGGCAGTTGAAGCTGAAGGCCGCCAAAGTCGCATTGATCGGGACCGGTGGCCTCGGCGCCCCGCTCGGCATGTATCTCGCGGCGGCCGGTATCGGGCGAATCGGCCTGGTGGATTTCGACGTCGTGGATTTCACCAACCTGCAGCGCCAGGTGATCCACGGAACCAAGGACGTTGGACGCAAGAAGCTCGACTCGGCTGCCGACACCATGCTCGACATCAATCCGTTTCTCGAAATCGACCGGCATGAGACCGCGCTCACGAGCGAGAACGCATTGCAGATTTTGAAAGACTACGACATCGTGGTCGACGGCACCGACAATTTTCCGACGCGCTATCTGGTCAACGACGCCTGCGTGTTGCTCAAGAAGCCGAACGTCTACGGGTCGATTTTCCGCTTCGAAGGCCAGGCGACTGTTTTCGCGTACGAAGGCGGTCCGTGCTATCGCTGCCTGTATCCCGAACCGCCTCCACCCGGTCTGGTTCCAAGCTGCGCGGAAGGCGGAGTGCTGGGCATCCTGCCCGGAACCATCGGTCTGATCCAGGCCACCGAAACCGTGAAGTTGATTTTGGGCATCGGGGAAGCGTTGGTCGGCCGGCTGCTGCTCTATGACGCGCTAGCGATGCGTTTCCGCGAGCTGAAGCTTCGCCGGAATACCGAGTGCCCGGTGTGCGGCGATCATCCAACCATTCGCGAACTCATCGACTATCAGGAGTTCTGCGGCATCCCGAATCAGCCGCACGAGTCGGTCGCGGCCGAGGGCGACATCGAGCCCGTGGAAGTGAAAGCCAAGATTGATCGCGGCGACCAGTTCCTCTTGATCGACGTGCGGGAGCCGCACGAATATCAGATCTGCAAGATCCCGTACGCGAAGCTGATCCCGCTCGGCGATCTCCCCAAGCGAGTAAACGAACTCGATTCAGCGCAAGAGATCATTGTCCACTGCAAGAGCGGGGTGCGTAGCGCCAAAGCCGTCGACTTTTTGAAACAAGCCGGCTTCCGAAAAGTCCGCAATATGAAGGGTGGAATCCTGGCGTGGAGCGACAAAGTCGACCCGAGCGTTCCGAAGTACTAGTGGCGCACGCACTCATGCGTGCCGCGTTCACACTCATGTGAACGCCAAAATTTCTCAACGCTTAGCGATGTTCCCGCCGATGATCTCCGTAGAAAACGTGACGTGCGGAAAAACTTCCGGGATGTGCGAGTCATAGTGGCCGTGGCGGTTCCACGTCCACCCGGCGCAAGGATCCAGCGATTCTCGATTCCTGTCGATCTTTTCAAAACGCGAACAGTCGATGCGCCAGACATCTCCGTCCTTCGGCGGCAGCGGCCGGCCATCCGCCAGCAGTTCCATTCCCTTCCACGGCAGCGCCAGCTCGGCCGACCATCCGCGATCCACATCGTCGCGTCGATTCAACGTCCCATCCACATGCACCGCATGCCGCAGTCCAGGAAAATCCCAATCCAGAAATCCCCAGCGCTCGCCGCGTGGATGCACGTGCCCGCCCACGCCGTCCAGCACTAGCGTCCGTTGAGCCGCTGGATCGAACTCCGGCCGTCCCCAATAGCGCGATCCAGGCTTCAACACATCCTTCCAGATCCAAAACACTTCGTAGATGGTATTCAGGGCGTTGATCTCGAACTCGTAATACGCATCTTGCCCTGCGATGAAGACCTCGAGGTCGTTCTCTTCATAGATTTTGGAATCGCGCTTCGTGAGCGTGCCCCAGACGTCCGTCTCCTGGGCCGAAAACCCGAAGTATAGGTAGTCGTCGTCCCAAAGCAGCGCAACGCGCGTGTCGAACCAGGCCGGTTGGCCGGTTACGATATCGACAAATGGAGTTGACCGCGGAGCAAGTTGCCAGGATGGCTCATCGAGCTTGCCGTCAATGTGAATCGGACCAGATGCGCGATAGCAGGTGTATTCTGCGACGTGCACTACTTCTCAGCGGCAGGCTTCTCGTGCGGCGTAGCAACATCCTTCGTCACTCTGTGCTTGGCGTTATGAAAATCGGACCACTCGCCCTGCGCGGGGGGCTGCAGGATCACGTCGCATCCGATGCTCGTCATGCTGAGAAGTGCAAAGAATATTGCAGATATGTTCCGCATACTCCGTCACTCTAACACATCGACAGCTCGAAATCGCGTGGCCCGAGTGCTGCTCCTAATTGAGCGCGGCGCTGCTCAACCATAGGATCGGTTGACGGATGGGATAGTTACGAATGATCTCGTCCACGGTGGGATCCGGATCGAGACGCCGCCACAGCGCGATGTAATCCGGCTTGCCCAGCGCGAGACCCGAAAACAGCAACGCTGGATGCCGGACCGGCCAGCCGTCGTGGTACATAACGTCCGGCGCACGCGGCCATGTCTTTTTGTCAGCGATGAACGGCGCCATGTATTCCATGGCCTTGAAGAATCCGGCGCCGTTCGGCGTACGGAACGCGAACAGGTTGTCGTCCGGCGTCGAAAGAGTCTGGCAGACCGTGGCCATGGCGTCCAGGTTGAACAGCGAATAACCGTAGGGCTTGGTGCGGCGCAGCTCCTCGGGAAAACTGCCGTCGGACGCTATTTGATTCGGCGCTAGCACAGTCTTGAAGCGATCGCGGCAATACTCGGTCAACTTCGCGTCCCCAGTGAAGCGCGCGAACTCGGCCGCCTGCTCCACCCAGCAGGTTCCATGATTGTTCTTCGCATCGCGTTCCTGGATTCCGTTCTCGCTGGTGGTCATCCAGTCGAGGTAATCTGAAAACCACTTGCGCAGCCCGTCGCGATCCGCTGCCGCCAGAGCGCCGGTCGCTTCGAGAGTGCTCATCGCCCGCGCCACCTCGACCAAGTGCAATGTGTCGATGATCCCAGTGCCTCGGCCGGTGAACCGTCCGTGAATCGCTTGCGCATACTGCAGGTTCGGATTCATACGTGTTTCTTCCTGGAGGAACCAGGCGCGCAAGTGAGCCACTGCGTGATCGGAAAAGCGCCGCTGCTTCGTCATCAGCCACGCCGCGGTAAGCGCCGGCACGTGAACGCCCAGGCGGATCAGAGCCGCGCGGTGTCCGCCAAAGTTGTCCGGGTTCGACATCCCGTCGCGCTGGATGTACGGTCCGCCCGGATTTTGCGGATCCGGCCACCAGTAATCGCCTTCTGAAAAGTAGTCGTGCTTTCCTCCGGTGCTGCGCGAGCTTGCTGTGGCCGTGACGGTGACCGGTGTTTCGCGCAAATACTTCTCGGCTGCCTTAAGCACCCGGTCGCGATCGATCGCCCGGATGTCCACACGCCCGGCGGCTCGAAGCGGTCCGCACACAGCAACCGTGGAGAAGGACAGAAACTGCCGGCGGTCCATACCGAACAATGTATCAGTCTTCTAATGAAATTCGGGCTGGCTACGGATGCAGTGCAGTCTCAGCCGGCGCCGCTCGCTTGGCTGGATCTTCCTTCTTCTTTCGGAACGGGTTCAGCTTGCTCCAGATTCCATCCTTCTTTAGTGCTGCAGGCTGCGCCGGCGGTGTAGGCTGAGTTTGCAGTGCCGCAGGTGCCGTTGCCACCACCGGGGCCACCGGAGCGGGTGGCATTTGAGGCCCCACAAACGGGTGCGGCACTGGCTTCCGAACTGCAACAACCGGATCGGGATGCACGTCTTTGGAGACCGCCTGTGTCGGCTTGCTGGGCGGCGACAGTGGTGCCACCGGCGCTGCCATTGGAGGCGCGGGCGCGTGCCAATGATTCTGCTGGATCGGTGGCGCCGGCGGATGAATATTACGCCAGGTTATTGTTCCCCCACCCATAAACAGCACCGCAAGAACCGCGGCGGCGGCCGACATCCAGGGAGATTCACGTTCCTTGGGCCGATCGGGTCGCAGTTGCTCATCCAGCGGATCACACGCACCAATCCCGTCCAGCGACTTCAGAAACTCGCCGGCGGATTGATAGCGGCAACCGGGATCCTTGGCGAGCGCTTTCAAGATTGCCTCACTCAGCCCTACTGGCAACATCGGCTCCACCTGTACCGGCGGCTCTGGCTCTTCCTGTACCTGTGCAATCATGAGCGAATAGCGGTCTTCGTATTCGAACGGTCGCCTTCCAGTCGCGATCTGGTAGAGCACCGCTCCAGCAGAATAGATATCCATCCTCGGATTGGGCCCGGCTGACCCTTTGACCTGTTCCGGCGCCATGTAATAGAGGGATCCCACCATCGAGCCTGCGTCGGTCAATCGAAAATCGCCCAGCGATTTGGCGACGCCAAAATCCATCAGCTTCACGCATCCGCTGGATGTGACCATGAGGTTGGCGGGCGTCACATCCCGATGCACCACCCCGTTCTCGTGCGCGTAATTCAATGCCGCCAGCGTCTGTCGGATATAGCCGAGACCCGTCTCCAGGGGGATGCGCCCCTGCCTGAGAAGATTCTCGAGCGTTTGTCCTTCCACCAACTCCATCACGAGAACGAAGCGGTCGTCCGACCGAAACGCATTGTGAACCGCCGCGATATTCGGATGGCTCAGCCGCGCCTGCACTTCGATTTCGCGAGTGAAGCGGGCTATCTGACTCTCGTCAGCCAAATCGGCGGTCAGAACTTTGAGCGCCTCTTTGCGTTTCGTGATCCGATGTTCGGCCTGAAAGACGCGGCCCATCGCACCGGCGCCGATAATGCCGATGATCCGATAGTCGCCAATGATTTCGCCTACATGAAAACTCAAGCGATTAGCCCCGCCAGTCCAGGCCGCCGGACATCATCAGATTATTCGGAGTTTTCTATCGTAAGGTGCATGGGACGTTAGTACTA
>JBGPSX010000032.1:0-15508 GCA_041490325.1 Bryobacteraceae bacterium
AGCGACTTCAGCTCCACCCGGATGGGGAAGCGACCCTGCAACTCGGGGATCAGGTCGGAAGGCTTGGAGACATGAAACGCGCCGGCGGCAACGAACAGAATATGGTCGGTGCGAACGAAGCCGTGGCGCGTGTTGACCGTTGTGCCTTCAACGATGGGCAGAATATCTCGCTGCACGCCTTCGCGGCTGACATCGGGCCCATGCCCCGATTCGCGTCCGGCGATCTTGTCGATCTCGTCGAGGAAAATAATTCCGCTGCGTTCCACGCGCTCGAGCGCGATGCGCGTGACCTGATCCATGTCGATCAGCTTCTGCTCTTCTTCCTGAACCAGGTACTCGGCGGCCTCAGCCACGCGCATCTTGCGCTTGCGAGTGCGTTGCCCGAACAGGCCGGGCAGGACGTCCTTCAAATTGACGTCCATCTCTTCCATGCCCGCGTTGGTGCTGATTTCGAACGTCGGCCCTCGATCGCGGACATCGATTTCGACTAGCCGGTCATCCAACTTGCCGGAGCGCAGCTTCTCTCGCAGTTTCTCGCGGGTCCGCTCGGCGCTCTCCGATGTTTCCGGCTGCGGCGGCATGAGCAGATCGAGCAATCTCTCCTCGGCGTTGCGCTCGGCGCGATCGGCCACTTCTTCGAGGCGCTCTTCGCGGACCATGTCGATCGAAATGTCCACTAAGTCGCGGATCATGGCCTCGACATCGCGGCCCACGTAGCCCACTTCCGTGAATTTGCTGGCTTCAACCTTGAGGAAGGGCGAGTTGGCGAGCTTTGCCAGACGGCGCGCGATCTCGGTCTTGCCGACGCCGGTGGGCCCGATCATGAGAATATTCTTAGGCATGACTTCGTCGGCCATGTCGGGCTCAAGTTTCTGGCGGCGAATTCGATTGCGAAGGGCTATGGCGACCGCGCGCTTGGCGTCCGCCTGTCCGATGACGTACTTATCCAACTCCTGAACGATTTCGCGAGGAGTAAGTTCGTCGAGCAGCGGCGTCTCGTCGAGTGCTTGGCCGGGAAGGTAGATCACCACTTAGCCCAATTCCTCGTAGCTGATGATTTCATTCGTATAGATGCAGATCTCGCCCGCGATCTTCATAGACTTCTCGGCAATTTCTTTCGCTCCCAGTTTAGTATTTTCGATCAGCGCTGTCGCGGCGGCTTTGGCAAATGGTCCGCCGGAGCCGATGGAGGCGACTTCGAAATCGGGCTCGATGACGTCGCCGTTGCCGCTGACAATGTAGGTGTTGTTCAGATCGGCGACGAGCAGCAGGGCCTCGAGATGGCGAAGCACGCGATCGGTGCGCCACTCTTTGGCCAGCTCGACTACCGCGCGCGCGAGATTTCCATTGAACTGCTCGAGCTTGGATTCAAAGCGTGCGAAGAGAGCGAAGGCGTCGGCCGTGGATCCGGCAAATCCGGCTATGATTTTTTCGTTATAGAGGCGGCGCAGTTTGCGGGCGGATGATTTGAGTACCTCCTGACCTAACGTGACTTGGCCGTCGCCGGCCATGATGACTTTGCCGTTTCTGCGGACACAGAGGATGGTGGTGGATCGGATTCTTGTTTTCATCAGTCGCTGCGGGCGTTCACATGAGTGTGAACGCGGCACGCACGAGTGCGTGCGCCACTTCATTCTACCGAATTACTGTGGCGGGGGCGGAGGACTCGTTCGGCGGATCAGGTCGTCGACGGTTGCGATGAGGGCGTTAAGGCGTTCGTCGGTATGTTGCCCTTCCTCGGTGAGCCTCCGAATGGCTTCATCGGTACGCTGTTGCGACTCCGCCAGGCGCTGTTGCGACTCTGCCAGTTCGGCAAGGTTCTCCTCTGTCTGAATGTGGGCTTCGGCGAGACGATTCACCTGATCGGCGATTAATCGCGTTACGTCCGTGAGCGAGCCGACCGCCGCTGTTAGTGTCCCAACCGCGCCTTCCAGGCGGTCAAGCCTGCCGTTTCCGCTTGCTTCGGCCATGACTCATTATCCGTTACTTTGAAACGTGCTGACGCCAAAGCTTTGTGAATTCTGTGAAGGCCGAGGCTTGCCTTCGCCGGGTCAGCAGCATCAACAGTTCCCAGCCGGCCCAAATGAAATATGCGACTGTGATCCACATATGCACCGCGCTGCTAACTGCCGGGATTGCAGACAGCACGAACTGAACGAACCACATCACGAAAAGCGTGCCTGCCTCCCACCATTTCAGTTCCATATTCATCAGGAGCAGCAAGCCGACCAACTGCTGGCCGATGGTCATCGCGACTTCGATCCTCTGCTGATCGTCCAGCGGCAGGGAAGTAGCTGTTCCCATGCTCATGGAGACAACGATCGGCAACATGGCGACCAGAAGCGTCCATTGGTTTACGTTGCTCGAAACCATGTTCATCAGCGCCATGGGAGCGCGCTTTACAGTGCGGGCCCAATAGAAGGTGGAAAGAAATTCTGGAAACTCGGATAAGAACGGCGCGATCCATTGAATGAAAACAAAGCTGGGGATGCCGACTCGCACAGCAACCGCGAACAGGCTACCTAAGAATGGCTCGGCTGAGAGGTAGATCATACCTCCACCGAGGACGAACAGGACGGAAATGGCCGCGATTCGCCGGCCGCGCGGCGCCAGCACAATCGCCCGCGGAACGCGTTCCAGTTCGTCGATGCCTTCGTGTTCCTTCGGAGGCATTTTTTGCAGGACCGCTAAGTATGCGCAGTAAATCGCGATCAGAATGACCGCGTCGATGAGGTTCAATGAGCCTTTCAGCAGCACGATGCTGACATAGCTGAGCGCTACCAACAGACCCATGACCTGAACGGCATGCTCGCCGTGGAGGGTAATTTTGTCCATGGGCTGGTGCTGCTGTTTCCGGTGCTTCAAGGCCGCGGCGCAATAGATCATGGGCCAGCCAAGGCCGGTGAGCAATCGCAGTGCGCCAGTAAGGTTTGCGAAGAGATACGGGAGTTGACGATGCCAGGCCAGCACCGCTTCGACGGCGAATTCGGGCAGCGTTTGCATCCAGGCCAGGATCGCGAGCGCGAATCCTTGTGCGATGAAAAACTGCGACGATTCCGCGGCCCACGCGATCAACATCGCGGAAATTAGAATCGCCGGCCCGGCCCAGAGGAGCGTCTGTGGACTGGTTTCGTGGATGGTTGGCTCTACCGCGAAGAACAGAAGTACACCGAGCCACATCGCCTTGGGCATCTAGGTCAGATTCCTCTCGCTCCAGTGCGTTCACACGAGTGTGAACGCGGCACGCAGGAGTGCGTGCGCCACACGGCGCGACGACAACCACATGGTACAACGATTGTATGCCGTCGTACGTCGTAAATACGCCGCAGCGCTGTTATCCGATTCTGGTCGAGCGCGGGTGTATTTCGAGGCTGTCTGAATACATTCCGGCGCGCAGCGGCAAGGTGTTTTTTGTCTCCACTGAGGATGTGTGGTCGCTGCATGGCGAGACGCTCGGGCGCATTCCACATGAGGTCTTGTTTTTTCGAGGCGGCGAGGCGCGCAAACGTCTGGCAGCAGTGGAGACGCTGGCCGAGCAGATGGTTCAAAAAGGCGCCGATCGGGCCAGTGTTGTGGTGGCGTTCGGCGGCGGCATTGTGACCGACGTGGCGGGCTTTCTAGCCGCGATTTTCATGCGCGGCATTCCCGTGATCCAGATCCCCACCACGTTGCTCGCGCAAGTGGACGCGGCGATCGGCGGGAAGACGGGCGTGAACCTTACTGCCGGCAAGAATCTCATCGGCAGCTTTCATCAGCCCCTGGCGGTTTTGATCGATCCGACGGTGCTGGACACGCTGCCGGAGCGGGAGTATCGCGCGGGTCTGTTCGAGATCATCAAGCATGGAATCATCGCCGACGAGGATCTGTTTTGGCTGATGCGGCGCGAGCCTCGCGAGGTGATGGCGCACTCGGCGGCAGTGGTGGACCGCATGATTTGCGATTCGGTGCGGATCAAGGCCGAGGTCGTATCAGGCGATGAGAAAGAGGAAGATCGCCGCCGAATTTTGAACTTTGGCCACACCTTCGGGCACGCGCTCGAGGCCGAGACGGGTTATTCGCGTTTCCTGCATGGCGAGGCGGTGGCGTGGGGCATGAAAGCCGCGGCTTTGTTAGGCGCGATGGAGCGGATCCTGCCGAGCGAAGACAAACAGGAAATTCTCGACTGCGTCAATTCGTACGGCCCCTTTCCCGCTCTCTCCGGAATCGATCCTGGACGACTGGTGGCGCGGCTCAAGAGCGACAAGAAAACTGTCCAGGGGCGGATTCACTTTGTGGTGCCAGAACGCATCGGCGCGGTGAAGGTCACGGCCGATATCCAGGAGCGATTCGTTCTGGCGGCGATCGAGGAAGCCCTCGCTTGCTAAGCCAGGGGACCACGCCGGCCGGCACAGCGAGTGAACAGCAGGCCGCGACGTGGGTGCGCGGCATGTTCGGGCAAATCGCGCCGCGCTATGACTTGCTCAATCACCTGTTATCCGGGAACATCGATCGGCATTGGCGTGCGCATACGGTAAAGCGAGTGTCAGCCGTGCTTGCGAAACCGGGCGCTCAGGTATTGGACATCGCTTGCGGCACGGGCGACCTCATGCTGGCTCTCGAAGCCGGGAATCGCGCCACGATTCATGGCAGCGACTTTTGCCATCCCATGCTGGTGGAGGCTGGGCGAAAGGTTCGGCAACGGCGGTCCCGGTCAACCTTGTTTGAAGCGGATGCTCTGCAATTGCCACTGGCGGACGGATCGCTCGATCTTGCGACCATCGCGTTCGGCTTTCGGAATCTCGCGAACTACCTGGAGGCGCTCGGGGAGTTCCGGCGGATCCTGAAGCCGGGTGGGTGGCTTGCGATCCTGGAATTCTCGACGCCTCCGAATCCTGTAATGTCGCGCTTGTACGGATTTTATTCGCGCTCGGTTTTGCCGGTCCTGGGCGGATGGATCTCGGGATCGCGAGAAGCTTATTCCTATCTGCCGGAGTCGATCCGCAAGTTTCCCGGCGCGGTGGAGCTAGCGGACCAAATGCGGCGCGCCGGGTTCGGGAACGTGCGCTTTGAGCGGATGACCGCCGGTGTTGTCGCGCTGCACCTCGGCGAGAGGCTTTGACATCTGCTTCACCGTGATGGAGACCAGCGTCAGCGTCAGCCCGATCATGATGATGACCGCGATCCACGTGACCGCGTTGTAGGCGGTCGAATTAGTCCATTCCTTCATGAGGCCCTTCTTGTTGATCAGTAGCACCATGTAGATCAGCACGAAAGGCAGCATGACTCCATTGAGTACCTGCGACCACAGGATCATTTTCACCAGCGGAAAGTTCGGCCACAGGATGACTGCCGCGCCGACCGCAACCAGAAGCGTGTAGAGCCAGTAAAATTCGGGGGCTTCGTGGAAACGTTTATCCACGCCGGACTCAAAGCCGAGACCCTCGCACACGGTGTAGACCGTGGATAAGGGAAGGATGCAGGCCGCGAAGAACGAGGCATTGAACAGGCCCGCGCTGAATAACACGTAGGCGTAGTTGCCGAACGGCTTCAAGGCGACGGCCGCGTCGGCTGCGTCGACGATTTCCTTTGGACCGTTCGACCAGATTGCGCCGGCACAGGCCACGATGATGAAAAACGCCACCACAATCGCCATGACGCAGCCGACCACCACTTCCACTCTCGACTGGATGTATTCTTTCGCAGTGATGCCTTTTTCGACAATGGCCGATTGTAGATAAAACTGCATCCAAGGCGCAATGGATGTACCCACCATGGCGATCAGCATGGTGACGTAGCCGCTGTCGAACATCAAGATCGGTTTGACGGTGTAAATCGCGGCTTCTTTCCAATCGGGTTTAACCAGGACGGCTGAAATAATATACGTGACGTAGAGAGTACAAGCGAACAGAAAAACTTTTTCAACGGTCCTATAATTGCCCCGCACCACCAGCAGCCAAACTCCGATAGCGGAAATTGGAACTGAGATGTAGCGGCTGATATGAAACAATTCGAGCGAGGTTGCGATACCGGCAAACTCGGACATGACGTTGGTGAAATTGGTCACCACTAGCGCGAACATCACGAAGAACGTGGTGCGGAGTCCAAACTCTTCGCGGATCAAGTCCGAAAGACCCTTGCCGGTGACGGCGCCCATACGCGAACACATTTCCTGCGTCACAATCAGCAGCAGCGTGATCGGAATCAGTGTCCAAAGCGGCAGATAGCCGTATTTCGCGCCGGCCTGTGAATAGGTCAGGATGCCGCCCGCGTCGTTATCGACGTTGGCGGTGATTAAGCCAGGACCGACGACGGACAGGAAGATCGCGATTTGATAACGGAATCGTTTGAGCACGCCGTCACCTGTGTCTCAACAACGAAATGACTTCATCGGCGGTGATCGCCCCGGCCAGTTTTCCGGTTTCGTCCACCACTGGCAGCGCCAGCAGATTGTACTTGTCGAACGCTTCGGTGATGCGCTCCTGGTTTTCCTTGACGTCCACGTGAATGAGCGTCTCGGGCGCAAGATCCTTTAGCAAGGTCGCGCCGGCGGCGTTGAACAGCCGGGCCAACGGCAACGACGCTTTGAGCTGCTCATGCTCGTCGATCAGGAACAGCGTGTTCAGTTTTTCCAGGATCTCTTCATGGGCCTTGAGTGCTTCCATTGCTTCAGCCACGGTGGCGTTTTCCGAGAGCGCGACGTATTCAGTGTTCATCAGCCCGCCGGCCGAATCCTCGGGGTATTCCAGGAGTTCCTGCACTTCGGTTTTAGGCGCCTGCTCCATTTCTTCCAGGATTTCTTCGGAAGTTTCCTCTTCGAGCTCGGCCAACAGATCGGCAGCTTCGTTGGGCGCCATTTCTTCCATAATGTCCGCCGCCTTCTCTGTCTCGAGCGACTCCATGATGCTGGCCTGAATGTCCGGTTCCACTTCAGAAAGCGCTTCAGCGGCTACTTCACTGTCGATGGTTTCGAAAATCGCTTCGCGATCATCCGGGCTCAATTCCTCGACGATGTCCGCCAGGTCGGCCGGGTGCATGCGCTCGAGAATCTTGTGGCTGATGTTCAGCCGCAGCCGCCGCTGGGGATCGGCTTCGAGAATGCTGCAGTGCTCCCAACGAATCGAGTGCGGAGGAATAACGATTTGCAGCCGGTGGACCAGGCGGCGGGGGAGCACGCCCTGCATCAATCGCCGGAACATGCTGCGAAGACCGATATCGACGTCGACGATGTTCAGGATCTCGCCGTCGGCGTCATGTTGGACCTTGAACGTGACATCCGTTACTCGGACCACTTTGCGGCCCTGGCCGTCGATGATTTGCTGGTCTAGCAGGTCGCGGACGAGTCGCAGCATGTACTCGTCGGAATGATAAGGCGTGAGCACTTCATCCTTGAGGTAGATTCCGTCGAGTGAAATGGAGCGGACCTGGTCATGCCGCACGGTGAGCCAAGCCCAGCCGCCACCGATCAGGAAGCGATCGACGCGGGCAGGATGAATGAGCGGGACGATGGCGGCGTCTTTGACGAACCCCAAGCGGCGACCCTTGAGATCGTAGACCTTGAGGCCCAGCAAGTCGGTAAGGAAGAGGAGGTCGTCCGCCATCGAGAATCGCCTGAGCCCATAAATTCAGAAGTAGAGCGATCGCCACGATTCTCGCGTGAAGCGGTCCGGTTTCGAAGGCGCCCTACATTGATGCTACTCAGTTCTTACTATGCCGCAAAGTCGCTGAGGGTGGCAACAAAAAAGTAGAAAAAATCATTGGAGTTGTTACAGAGGTACCAGGATAGTAGTGATCGAGAATCGAACGGAAGGTCGCGCCTGACGCCGCCATGGCTGCCGCGCCGGACTGGCAAAGTCCCAGTTGATGACCCTGAACATGGCCGGGCGAGTGCCTTTGGCAATAATCGCAGGGGACCGAAAAATATGGATACGGACCGGTTTCGAGAGAGCGGGTTCGGCCACCGCAGGAGGCTGAATAGAGGGCCTCAATTGGCTTATCCATGTATTCGAGCAACAGGCCGCGAGTGGCTTGAGTGGCTTGGAATGCAGGGCTCGTGGACAGCGGCGGAGATCGCAGAAACTGGCAATGCGTGGTGTCGCAGAAATCAAATCCGTCGTGCCGAATCGGTGATGCGGCATAGTACGAGCGCGCGACCACAGCTTGGGCTTTGAGAGCCTCGCTGGGTGTTGAGCGCGGCATTTCAGCCGCAACCACCGAAGCGACGGCGATCTCGCGGTCCATCGTGACAATGGCGATCAGCTTGCGGCCGTCGGGGTAGACGGTCAGCTTTCCATGAAATTGGCGTTGGATTTTGCCTGGAATGCTGAGCCGGAAGTCGGCGTCGGATCCGTCGCGCGCGGTTACTTGGAGGCGGGAATGGCGGATTGTATAGGATTGATGGCCTTCCAGGATTGTGCGAGCGTCACCGTTAATGCTAAGCACGGAACCGAGCGCCGGCGCAATGCGAAGCTCGGTGGGTTTGAAGAGGCTGAATACGCTGATGCGGACCACTTGAGCCTGCGCTGCGAGGCATGACAAGGTGAGACAAAGAAAGAACACCATCTGGCAAAGAATGTGGCGCACGCACTCCTGCGTGCCGCGTTCACACACGTGTGAACGCTCGGACCAGGCGTCGACACGATTGTCGACGCGGCACGCAAGAGTGCGTGCGCCACGGCCCATCACTTACCGCGCATCCGGCCGCAAGTCACTGCAGCCTGCGCCCCTGGCACACCATGCACCCGAACCAGCAGTGCGTACCGAGGTGCTTCGCTTGGATAGAGCGCGATGACGTAGCCGTCGCCCATCTCGCGCGATTCGTGAATGCACGGGGCTGTTCCCGTTTTGGCGTACGCTCCAGCGCCCACCCCTCGACCGGTACCTAATCGGGCCGATAACGCCATGCCGGCGAGCAACTCCCTAGGTCCGCTCTTCACCAATTCGCAATATGCGCGCGCGATCGAGATCGGCGCAATCGGCCAGGTTTCGCCCAATCCGATGAGCGCGGTGGGCGTTGCGCGCGGATCTGGCGCGTTCAGACCGAATCCTTGAGCGACAGCCGCCAACGCCTCGGGGGAAACATCCCGCGCCAGTTCCAGAAAATACGCGTTGCACGAATGCGCGATGGCGCGAGTGATTTCGACAGATCCGTGACCCTTCGGCAACCAGCACTGGCTGGCCTCGCCTCGGCAGACGAAGCTGGGGAATCGGAAATCGTGCGTGCGGCGATACGCGAGAGCCGTGAAGGGCTTCACCAGTGAGCCGACCGGCGCCGGATTCTCAGGATGATCCCAGCGTGAACCAATCATGCGGCCATTCGAGGCGTAGAGCAGTAGATACGAGATGCGCGGATCGGGAAACGCGCGATCCAGAGCCAATACCGCCGACTGCTCGGGCAGGGAAGCCGGCCTCAGCGGGATTGCGATCATCGAAGCCAGGAGTGCGCGGCGCGTCGTCATCATTTCAACCGGTAAACGACGTTCTGGGTCACCACGGCGCCCGTGTCGTGAACGACAATCGATTCTGAATCGACACGCCCGAGCGTTTGGCCGAGGCTCGCGAGGTTCCCGGAAAAGAAGGCCGGCTCCGCGGCATCGGGTGGCGTGTCTTTCGCGAGCGGAGCATCGATGAGGTGCATCATCTTAGCGAAATTGGGTAGTTCCTGAGAATGCATATAGCGCGCGGCGTAACGCGCGCCTGTCCCGGCCTGCGGATTCGCTACGCCAGCCAGCATTGCTTCGAGCAGTTCCTTTCGATTCGAGACTGCGAGTACGCGGTCCTTCGTAGCAATGACTAACGGCGCAAGCCCGTCGAGTTGGTAATAAACGTTGGCCCCCGTCCGTCGTTCCTGCCAACTGCCGCCCAGGTTGGCCGTGCTCACGAGTCGCGCAATCGCAGCGGAAATGGCATCGCGAACCGCGCCCACATTCCAATTCGAGCTAGCGAGCAGCACCAACCCGAAATCTGTGCCGACGAAGACTCCGTCCGGCTGCGTACGAGTGGCGCCGACGTCCAGCATCGCTTCCAGCTTGACGCCGCCGAATAACTTTCGCCGTTCTTCCGCGATCGGCGCGCTTGTTTCGAGCGGCGGATCGTCGATTCGGGTTTCAAGATCGGCTTCGTTGCCCACCGAACCGTCGCCCAGAGAGACCACCGGCGCCGTCTTGGCGGCGGCCCGAGATTCCCGTCGGGGCTCGAGGAGCTTGCGTCGCAATAGCTCAAAAGCCTCTTCGGGTGAAGGCGAGGCCCAGGCTCGATATAAGGCGGCATTGGCGGGCGCGAACGCCAGCAACTCACCCACCGCCGCTTCATTCCAACTGGCGGGAATCTCGTTGTTGCGAATGAGCGCGCGGTCCTCACGGAGCTCGTTCGATGCACGTTCAACGTCGGCGATCGCAGCGGTGTACTGCTTCAACTCCGTGATATTTTGCTGGATCCAATACGAGCGGAAGTACGCGCTGAGGGTGAGTTGTTCCAGATTCATCACCAGGCGCAATTCGCCGGGCGATTTCCGCTCGCGCGCAGCCTTATCGAACCAAGTTTCGGTGGCCACGCTGGCGCTATTTTGACCTGCCAGGAGTGCGAGGGCACCGGCCAGAACGTCTTCGCGAGTTGCCAGCAAGACGTAATCTTTCGCGGCGGCGAACGCGGACACACGCTGCGATGGCGGATCGGTTTTCACGTAGTAATCGATGCCGGCCGATTGGCGCGGTTGGTAGTTCCCGCGAATCTTCCAAAGCGCGCCGCCTGCGAATCTATCCGATGGCAGCCGCGTAATATAGAGAAACTCCAGTTTGCCGATGTCGTAGATTGCGATGGCGGAACGCGAGCCCGCGACGTTTCCAAGCAGGTCCATGTCAGGCGGAACGCCGGCGGCCGACGCAAACTCAGTCTGCGCCTGCTGTAACTTCAAGAACAGGCGCGAACGGGAAAAGACTTGGAAATTGTCGCTCGCAAGCCACAGTTTCTTCTCATCGGAACCGTTCCAGTCGCGCAGCAAAGCGCCGAAGTCTCGCGCTTCAAGATACAGAAGGGGGCCAGCGGGGACCAGCCGCGAGATATCAGCCGGCACGTTCGCGGGCACTTGGGCGAACGCCCATGCAAGCAGAAGAACGGCAACTGCTGCAGCCGATATGACCGCGGTACGCTTCATTGACCGCCTCCTTGCGCGCCTGCCGGTGCTGGGATTCGCGGACGCACCGGATGATCCTGTTCGAGATTGGCCGTGATAACAGGCTGGCGTTTTCGGTTTTCGCCCTGGCGTTCGAGCTGCGCCTGAATGAGACTGAGTTGCATCTTGGACGTGGCATCAGCCGGTTGAAGACGCAGCGCGATCTGATAATACATGGCGGCCTCGCGCAATGAGTTCAGCCTCACGTACGATTCGGCAAGATTCCGAGCGATGCTGGCGCGCTGTGCCGCTTCCATCGCGCCGCCCAGGAACTGATCCGCGTAATACGGCGCATCCGGCAGACCTTGGAGAATCTGGCCGGGGCCCAGCGGCGGCAAATCAGCAGCCGGCGAAAAACCGGTGCGCGTAAGCATCGAAAAAAGTGACGAAACGGCGGTCTGGTAACGCTTGGCTCGAAATGCCGCATCGAAAAGCAGGAGCTTGGCTTCTTGTATTTTAGGCTCGATTGCCACGGCGCCTTGCAGTAGCCGAATCTTGACCGCTGGATCGTTCGAGCGCGCGGCAGCCGCGATTCGCGCGCGATAGTAATACGGTTTCTCCGCATCGATGGTAGTGATAGGCGCAGATCCCGAAAGCAGATTCAACTCGGCGCTTGCTGTTGCGACAGGCGCCGCCATAGACTCACTCAAGAACTCCGCCGCGCCCACTCGGCTTTGGTACGGCGCTTCACCGGATTCGGCGATGGTCCGCAAAACTTGGATGCCCTGCTCACGGTCTTGGCCTGCCGCGACTTGCACGCGACCTAGCTCGACTTTCGCCCGAATGTCCCACGGCGTCGATTGAACGCGACCCGCGATGAAGCCGAGTGCTTCCACCGGGTGACCGGTTCGTGCCAGCAAGCCGCCCGCTTCGGAAAGCCCTTCGAAAGGCGCGCCTGCGACGAGCGTCATTCGTCGAAGGAGTGCCACGGCGGCCTTTGCATCACCTTGCTCCAGCTTGATCTCGGCGAGACCCAGGAAAGTTGCGACGGCGAACTCGTGCGAGTCGAGCTGTTTCGTGTAAACCAGTTCCAGAATCTGGCGAGCGGCGGCGCGGTCCCCATGCTGCTGTAAGTGGTTTGCGGCGTTCTGTAATTCGGCGACCGGAGTGACCGGCTCCTTCGAATATTTTTCGAGCAGTGCTTTCAAACCGCCGTCCAGAGCCGCGATCCGCACTTCGATGGTCGTGACTTGTTGCCCTCGAGCCTTGCGCGCCTCATCGGGCATCGCTGCCAGCGCTGACCGTGCAGCCGCCAGCTGTTTCTGATCCAGCAAATACTCGATCCAATCGAACTGCCGGTTTTGCAACTGCGATTCGGCCCACGCGCGCGCTTCACCAAAAGTGTTGTCGAGTTTCTGTTTGGAGCTCTGGATTAGCGCCTGGTAGACCAACGGCCGCTGCTCTTCCGGTATCCAGTCCGCCTTTACGATGTTGGCGAGGAACTCCGGCTGCTCAGGCGCTGCTTTGCTCAAATCGACGATCCAGGCGACACCGGCGGCAGGATCAATAGCTGCACGCAACGCCGCGCGCATGAGCAAGTCCGATTCGTAACTGCCGTTGTGGCGCACGTAAGTTCGTAGCACGCGATCGGCCGCCGGACGGACACTGCTCAATACCTGGCATTTTCCGATGTCTTCGAGTGTCGCCGCGAGAGATCTCCAGAAATCTTCGGGAACACGGCGATCGTTTTCCTGCTTCAGCAACGCTTCGAGCGCGGCTTGAAATTCGCGGACCGCGTCCTCGCGCTTGTTCTGTTGCCAGAAGATGAGAGCCATGCGGTCGTGCGCGTCGCCACGCTTCGCGTCGAGTTGAAGCGCATTCTGATAGTCAACGATGGCGCGCTCGGTCTGGCCCGACTCGCGATAGTATTCGGCCAGGTTGAAATACGCGCCGGCATGCGAAGGCGACGCTTCGACCGTAGCGGCAAGGTAATCCTCGGCGTCAGGCTTTTTCGTCAAATCAAGATATTCACCATAACGCGCGCCATAGTAAAACCATCCGTCGCCGGCTAGCTGAAGACTGCGGTCCACTGGCTTTCCAACGCGCTCACCGATAGTGGCGACGCCCAGCGCATCCTGGAACGCAGCAGCGATTGGCTGCGCGGGATGGGCGAAATACAGCCCCACTAATCCCGTATAGGCCCGCGTCCACACCGGAGGCAATCCACGGCCTCGCGCGGCGATGACCTCCAGCGAGCGCGCCGCGGTGCCGTTCTCAACCGCATAGCTCGCCAAACCATTGCGCGTCTGTTCCGACCGATTTTCAGCGGCGACCACTGCATCGAATCTGGCCGGCGTGCGAGCCAGGTTCGCTCCATAGCGTGCCAAAAGCTCGCCCGAAAGTCCGCCCATCTGATCCAATTGCGCCAATATGCGGGCTTCTGAATTCGTGCTGCCCGCGAGCCGGTAATTTTCCGCAGCCTGGGGAAGCAGAGCATCACGATTCGGGCTGTCGGCCGGCAGGGCCTTCCAGTAAGCCTCCAGTTGCGCGCCCAACTCGTCGTAACGCAAACGCTGTTGCTGAATCGCGACTAGTTGCTGCGGCGGCTGGCCGGGGCTCGAGAGTAGCAACTGGTTGCGCCATTTCGCTTCGAGGTCGGCCAAGCCCGCGCTCTCGACCATCGGCATGCGGGAACGAATCCTGGCCGCGGTGACGCTCGGGAGATTCGCTCCAAGGAACACTGCGAACGCCTGTTTCTCTTCCGGCGTAAAATACTCCGCAACGACGACGCCGATTTGCCGCAGCATGGGATCGAGCTCGGGATGCGAAGCCGGCCGGCCAGGCGTGTCGTGAATGAGACTTGTTAGCTTTTTATACGCCGCGTCGTAGGCACGCGCTTGTGTCATAACTCTGGCGTAGAGCTGAGCGCCGGAACTGAAGTCCGTCAGCAAATCGTCGCCGGCCGCTGCCACGCCCTTTTCTGCGTACCCGCGCGCCGGGGCAAGCATCTTCCAGGATTCGAGTTTCTCCGCCATCGCGAAGAATACTTCGGGGCGTTGCGGCCGGTCTTCCATCAGGGCGCGCCGCAGTGCTGTGAGCGTCTCATCGGCTCGGCCCTGACGCGCCCGAATCTCCGCGATCTTTTCCATCCACTGCGAGTTGTGATAATTCAGCTCGTAGAGCTTCGCGTAAGTTCCCGCGGCTTCATCGAAGCGCAGCAGCCGCTCTTCGATGGAGGCGCGCGCTGTGAACAGATCGATCCGGCCGGGTCGAACTTCCGCGGCGCGAGTGTATTCGGTGATCGCGCCTGGAAAATCCTCCAGCGCAGTGTCGATTCGAGCCAGCACAAGAGGCCAGCGATAATCCTTGGACGAATCGTTTTGCGCTTTTGCGTAATACGCTGTCAACTGCTGGGCGCGGCCGTGGGCGGCGCCGTAGAGCGACGCTTCCCGCACCAGCGTCTCGTCTTCCGGGAATCGATTGATGACTTCGATGTATTGATCTACGGCGCCCGTATAGTCTTTGAGCCGGGTCAGCACGGGAATCAGTCCGCGCCGCAACCCGGCCGTCTTCTCGATGCGGTCCGGCGCCGTCAACTGTGCGCTGGCGATGTCCTTGAGCTTGGCCGCATAGAAGTCTCTGAGACCGCTGTCATTGCCTTCGCGCGCAAACGCATCGGCGGTCGCGGCCATGTACTCGGCATTGAAAGGTTCGTCCTTAAGTAGACCGGCTAACAGCGTTCGAGCACGCTGAAATTCGCCAGCATCGGTAGACTTGCGAGCGGCCTCGAACGTAAAGGATTTGCGATAACCGGGCTGTGCGGCGCCGGCCGCCTGCGTCAACACGTCAATCGCGGTTCGCTCATCTTTGTTACGCCAATAGAAGTCGACCGTCGAACGCACCACACCTAAAGTCGTTGGGTTCTCTCGATACAGCGCAGCCGTCACCGTCCGGGCCGCATCGATATCGCGCTGGCCTTCATAGAAACGGACCAGCGCGAGACGTTCACGCGTACGCTCCACCGGATCCGTCAGTAACGCGATCTCGCGCCGAATGCTGTGTTCCTGCACTTTGTCGAAGCCGTCGCGCACGGCCGTCTGCTGCAGGTAGGCGAGCAATTCGAGCGAGGTGGCGCGGTCCGCCAACGCCGTTAAGAGCGACTCGACATCGGCGCGCCGGTTCTGCGCGTTGAGCACCGCCATACGCAACGAGACCGCTGTCGTCGTTGGATTCGCGCCCGCCACCTCGCGCGCAGTGATGGCTTCGATGGCATCGCGATCGCGAGCGCGGGTAGCCAGTTGAATAAAACGCCCACGCGCCGGCGATGTCTCAGACGCAAGCGCGCCCTTCGCGTATTCGGAAACGGCGCGCGTATAGTTGCGTTGATTCTCGTAGATCGCTCCTGCCTCGTAGGCAAACAGC
>JBGPSX010000033.1:0-15273 GCA_041490325.1 Bryobacteraceae bacterium
AGTCCCGCCGCCTTCTTCGTACGGCCTCTGATAGGTGCCGCCGGAGGGGTGCGATTCGTTCTCATCCGGTGGGCCGAATGTAATATAGATACGGCCGCGATCCGCCTTCCATCCCGGAATGCCTGAGGCGTAGTGCTCGTTGGCATAAGCGATGCGGCGGTAGTGTTCCTCTTTGAACTCGTTTTCCTCGGTGTCGGGCGTCGGGTCGCGCCGCAACCAGAATTGTTCGATGAACGATTCGCGCTCGTCGTCAGTGCTGAAACGCTTGAAGGCCTGCCGCTCCTCGTCACTAATGATGTAGCCGACATCCTCGTTCAGCCACTTCTTGTAAGGTGTTTCCAGCTCTTTGCGCAGCTTGTCTTCCTGGCGCTTGCGCTGCTTCTCGGTCATGGGCTTGGCGACGGTCTCGCGTTGGGAGGAATCGGTGGAGCCCTTTTTCTTGGATTTGTCGGATTGAGCGGCGGCTTGCGTAAGCGCACCAGTAAGGCAGAAGGCAGCCACCGAGGCGCCCATTACAAAGAGCTTTGTTTTCATACGATTTACCGGCCGAGCTGGGTTCCGATCTGCTCTCATTCTAGGCCCTTACTGAGAATCGGTCAAGGGAGGGACGTACGGGCTGGCTGGGGAGTTTCAGGCGGTCCATCCGGAGTGTCTGCGGCATGCTATCATCTGCCCGGAATGCCGATCACGCCTTTGGCTCTGATTACTGGGGCTTCCAGCGGAATTGGGACTGCGTTTGCCGCACAATTGGCCCGGCGGCGCTACGATTTGCTGCTGGTGGCGCGGCGGCGGGATCGGCTGGAACAGGTGGCCGCCGAGCTGAGGCTCTCGCAGGGCGTTTCAGTAGAGATTCTGGCGGCCGATCTTACTTCGGACTCCGATCTGGCGCGGGTTGAAGAGCGCATTCGGTCGGCTGGGAATTTGGAACTGCTGGTCAACAACGCCGGATTTGGCACCAGCGGTAAGTTCTCTCACGCCGATCTTCAGGGTCAGGATCAGATGCATCGATTGCACGTGCTCGCCACGCTGCGGCTCTCGCATGCCGCGCTCGGGGGGATGGTAGAGCGCGATCACGGCGGCATCATCAATGTTTCTTCGGTGGCGGCATTTTGGCAGGCGCCGGGCAATGTCAGCTACTGCGCGACCAAGTGCTGGATGAACAGCTTTACCGAGGGCTTGGCTCTAGAACTGGCTGCCACCGGATCGCGCGTGAAGATGCAGGCGCTTTGTCCCGGTTACACGCTGTCGGAATTTCATGACACCGCCGGCATGGATCGAGCCAAGATTCCGCAATGGCTTTGGATGGGGGCCGATGAAGTGGTCGCGTCGTCGCTCGAGGGGCTGGAGCGCGGAGCCACGGTCGTGGTCCCTGGGTGGAAGTATCGCCTGGCCGTGTTTTTCATGAAGCACGCTTCCAGCGGGTTGTTGCGGCGGATCGCGGTGCGGCAGCAGCGAAGACTCGGTCGGGACTAGGGCGCCCACTCCGCTGGTCCGGAAGAGCCGGCTGCAGGATGAATCCTGCCCCACTTAGTAGGTTTCGATTTCGATTTTTTGGCGCGGGCCCTGGATATAAGGCGCCACCAGGCTTTCGTTGCCGTCATTGTCGATCGCCTTTACGCCGAATACCACATCGTCGATCGAGACATCTTTTAACGTGTACTCGGTGACTTTACCTACGAAGATTTCTTTTTCCCAATACGCCGATGTCGTGTTGCGCATCACCACCACGTAGCCCAGCAAATCTGGTTCGGGGTTTTCGTTCTTCCAACGCAGCACGGCATCGTAGCGGGATTTGCCGCGGCCGATCATGGGCGCGAGTTGTCCCTTGCGTGGGCCGGTGGTCAGCGTTTCGCTTGTTACGGGCGCTTTGGGCGCGAGCGCGAGGCTGGCCAGAGTGGCGGCGTTGGATTGTATGACGCGCGCGGTGTAGGGGACCGATGTGTTCTCGAAAGTGTCCGTCACGGTGTGCTGGTTGGCGTAGTTTTCGTTGGGCGTGGTGAAGCGGACGCCGGCGTAACCTTCCTGATTGAAGGGCGTGTGGTCGCCGCCTCGGCCCAGGCGATCCGAGCGGAACACGAGATCGACTTTGACAGACGGAAGATAGCGAGGGCTTACGTCGCGGATGTAGCGCGCCAGTTGGCGGGAGTTCGAATCGGGCGGATCTTCGGAGAAAACCCACAGCGTGGCATTATCGATGTGGCCGTTGCCTGACACTTCGCTGCCGATGATGTCGTTGTTCAGAACGCCATCGATGATCTGGTTCTGCTGATGCGCCGTGCGGGCGTACAAGCTGCTGCCGATGAGCCCTTCCTCTTCACCGGCGAACGCCACGAACACGATGGTTTTCTCGAACTCGTATTGGCTCATGATGCGCGCCAATTCCATCACGGCCGCCGTGCCCGAACCGTCGTCGGTCACACCGGGCTCCGTTTTTGCGATCAGGGATGGATCGAAGCGGAACTCGCCGTTCGGATTCGGCGATCCGTCGCTTGACCCGCCGCTATTCGACCCGCCGCCATTGGTTCCCGAGCCATTGGTGGCCGTGCCGGTGGGCGAATCGGCGGGAGGTCTCCGGATGAGCGCCATCGAATCATAGTGGCCGCTGATGATAAACTGCCGCTCGGGGTTCAGCTTGCCTGGCAGCACGGCGACGACATTATGGAGTTCCACGTCGCGGAAGACGCGGCCTTTCTTTTTCACTTTGTAGCTGTCGAAGCGGACCTGCAAACGCGGGCTGTAGCTCTGGAATTGCTGGAAGATCCAGCGCCGCGCCGCGCCCACGCCGCGTTTGGGGTTGTCGTCTTCTGAAAAAATATCGCGAGTCTCGAAGGCCTCGAGCTTCTTGAGAATCTCGGCGATGCGCTCCTGGGAAACGGAATCCACGATCTTCTGCACCGTGGGATTGACCGACTTCATCTGAGCGGCCGCGCCCGACGCTAGTGCGAGGGCGAGAAATGGAACTGTCACTCTCATCTAGTACCGGCCTTATAAGCTTTTTGGAATTTATCGCGGGAGTTGAAAACAGTAAACGAGCCGTCGGATTCAGCGGTGAGCTTCAGATATGCGCCTTCGCAGTGCTCGTCGACGTTAGCGATGAAGGTGTCGGGAACATTGTGATCCTTGCCGCCCTCCATCGAATAGTGGAGCTGCCAAAGATCTTCGAGACCGGGCGAGTCTTTTATGATCTGCCACGCTCCGGGACTGCCACCCTTGCGGGCGCCGTTGTTCATGATCGCGACGCGCGGGTGAAGCGCTTGAACCAGGGCCGGCGAGCCGGATTGACTTAAGCCGTGATGGGAGGTCAGATAGACGTCCACCGTGCCGATCGGATTCGCGGGACACATCAGCTCCAGTTCCCTGTTCCAGGTGAGATCGCCGAGATCGATGAGACGAAAGTTTCCGAACGTGATCAGCGTGCCGAGCGATTGAGCATTTTCAGATGGATCGGTCTCGCGCTTGGGCGAGGACGCGCAGGCCGGATTGGGTTGGCCAGCGCCCGTCAATGGAGCTTCGAGATGCTGTCCCGCGGCCGTGAGCACCCGAACGGAGACGTCTTTCAGCGGGATGGTATCGCCGGGCTTGGCCACCGTGTGAGGACTGTGCTGGAAGGTCTTCACGTAGTCGGTGTAGTCTTCCTTGACAACGCGCGAATCCTCCATATTGGGCCCGTGGTCCACGAAGGTTCCGATCTTCATGCGCTGCGCGAGTTGCGGTACGCCGCCGACGTGATCGCGATGATAGTGCGTGATGACCAAGTAGTCGATCTGTTTCACTTTCGCGAGCTTGGCGGCTTGCACGATGCGCTCGGAATCCCGGCCGTCAAAGCCGCGCCACCCGGTATCGATGAGCATGGATTGCCCGGACGGACTGACCACCAAAGTGGCCTGGCCGCCTTCCACATCGATGAAGAAGACTTGAATCGTCTTCTTGGCCGCCTGGAGGACGGCGCCCGTCAGAAGAGCGAGAAGTAAGACCAATGGCAACGAGAAGCGAGACATTTTTTGAATGCTACCACAGCCCGTCAACTTTTGCGGTGGACGTATTGTGCTGGCCACAACGGTTCTTTGGCCATTCATCAGCTACGGAGCGAGCGGCGGTACGGCCGCCGATTCGTGTCGGCCTGGTCCCTAGTCATCAGACTTTTTCTTAGGAATTTCAAATACTCGAATTCCTTCTCTCACGGCCACTCTACACATGGCATCATCGAGGCTGGCAAGCTGGGAACCCTCGCGGATTGCAAGGTCCAGATACGAGGCGTCGCAGACAGGCAGGCCCGTGCGCTCCGCGAGTGCAAACAGATTCGTACGAAACGGGGTCGGTGAGCCGAATGTCGAGGTTTCTAGCGAAGCGAGAAAGTCGTCAGCGTCCCCTTTGGTAATTCGGCCGCGGCGCAGGCCCATCAGGACGCTGTTGCGGACTTCGTAGGCCCAGAGACGCGGGGCAAAGGCCTCCATCGAAGAGGAAATGGTTTGAAGCACGCCATTGGAATAATCGGTCCGTTCATCGGGAAAACACCAAGCGGACGCGAGCGACGCGTCGATGACCAGCTCTGCCATTAGCGCCGGCCGTGGTCGATGTAATCGCGGATGGTCCAGCCTGCGGGGTCGGGCTTGGTGCGCTTCTGGATTTCAAGAATACGAGCTACCGCGGCTTGGGCCTGCTGCCGGCCCGGTTTGAGATTATCCGTCCGCGCTTTTTCGCGCGCTAGAGCCAGGACCCATTCGTCAACGCGCAAGCCATGAGCCGCCGCCTGCCGCTTCAGCAGCGCTGCGATTTCGTCCGAGAGTTCAATCGTCTGACTCATGCTGAGCAATCCCTTTCCCTGCTTCATAGGATAAAGGAATCTCAGGTTTCACGAGTAATGCCATCCCAGGGTCCAGATGACATAAACCGATAAGGCGGCGGTGAGGGCGGGCACTGCGTGTGAAATGGGCCGCCCGACCGAGACGAAGGCCCCCAATGAGATCAGCAGCGTGAAAATCGCAAGCAGGATTCCGAGCACTCTGGCCCAGGGCCGGCCGGCGTAAAGCCCGCGTGAAGTGAAGAAGAAGAACAAGGCTATTACGAGACAGAGGAAGGTTGCGACTGCCAGGACGGTGATGGCCAACTTGGCGGCGCCGCCGAAAAACTCGATCAGTTTGCCCATGACGCGAAAACCGGAGACGAAGAGATCGATCAACTTGTCGCCGCTGGCATATTCGGCCGACGGAGCGGGTGTGAGCAATTGCAGCCGGATTGCGCTGAACGCCAGGAAGACGAACGCGATCGAGGATGGAATCCCGAGCGCATAGGAAAAGACGCGGAACGCGCCGGCGACAAGTTGACGATGCTGGATCTGAGGGCCCTCTGCTGACCGGCCATTATCGCATGGCCGCAAATTGCAGGAACAGACCTCCAGAGCGTAACGTATATAAAGATAGAAGATCCCATATGCCGTACTGTTGCCAATGCGGGCAGAGGGTTGGAGATCGGGACATTTATTGCGCCGCTTGCGGCACGCAACAGCCCCAGTCGTCTCCGGTTGCCGATTACCTGCATGGCATCAGCCCCCGCACGGCTTCATTGCTTTGCTATGTTCCGATCCTGGGCTGGATCGTAGCCATCGTCGTGCTGGCCTCCGCGCGTTTTCGTGAAGACCGGCGGGTGCGTTTCAATGCTTTCCAGGGACTGTATCTTTTCGTGGCATGGCTCATCGTGGATTGGGTACTGGGACCGCTTTTCAGTTTTCCGCATTTCTGGGGGCCGCCGTTCTACAAGATCTTTCCGGCGCTGATGAAGGCCGCCGTGTTCGCCGCCTGGGTATTCATGATCGTGAAGAGCGCGCAAGACGAGACGTACAAGCTGCCGATCCTGGGCGATCTGGCGGAGAAGTCGGTTTCCGAACAGCGCTGACGCGCGCTATTTGTAGTTCGGGTGCTTCTTCTCAATCCACAGCGTCAGGTCGGCTCGGAGTTTTTCTGCGAGCTGCCGCATGTCATTCACGTCCGCGTCTGAGATTGTATCGGCATGCTCGTAGTCGGAGACGTTTCTCTTCTTCCGAAAGACGTCGAACTTCCTAATGCTGGCTTCGTCGGTACCGAGTGTGTGAGATAGGGAGTCGATTGTTCTGTAGTGATGGTTTGCGCGTTCTGCTTTGTATCCTGCAATTGCCAGTGCGGCTGCCGCAAGTTGCAGAGCCGCATTGTAGGCGATGTTGAAGCGCCAATCGTTATGCAGCCCAGGGGTCTTACAAGCGGCAATATCGCGATCAGCGATGGCGAGGAGGCCGGCTACCTCCGCGCGGCTTGTTTTGTGCTCTTTGAGCCAGCCGTTTTTCAGCCATTCTTTTAAGGCGCTGCTCATCGCCGATCAGAAAGATTTTCGGACTCTCCATCACCTGTGTGATGAAGTGCTGTCCTTCGGCAAGTTTACGACAGAACTCCGGTACGGCGTAGACAGAAGGATTCACCTCTCGGCCCAGGTCGCGCTGAGCGTCCGCCGTAGCGGAAACAACGTCCATCAGAGAAACTTCTCCGACCACGAGAACGTCGATGTCGCTAGCGGACGTTTCTGTGCCTGTTGCGACGGAACCGTAGACGAAGGCGGCCTCGATCCGGCCGTTCAACGTTAATAGAGCTTCGCTCAGAATTTGAAAGATGCCGAATGTCTTGCGGACTACTCCGCGCAGTTCGTCAAAGATCGGACATTTCGAGTTCGCCTGAAAATAGGTTTGACGTCCTTCGACGGTGCGGATCAAAATACCCGTGAGCGCCAACCGCTCGAGCTCCCGCTGGACGGTGCCGGACCCGAGTCCGATCGTTTGGATGATCTGTCTCTGATAGAAACGTTCGTCCGGGTGCCCAAAGAGAAAAGCGAGCACCGCTTGACGAGTGGCGCCAAACAAAGCGTTCCCAAGCGAAGTCTTGGTCATGATACCCATAGTGGGTACGATAATACCCAAAGTGGGCTCTAATGTCAATCACCAAGGGGTGCGCGGGGTGGAACAAGTTAGCGGGTCGACGCAGGCGACGGACGCAGCGGCTCCGGCATGTCGGCCAGGATGTAGGCCATCACCGCCATGGCCGCGATGTTAGCCCGCAAATCCTCAATCTTGACCTTGTCCGCCGTGTCCGCCCGCGTATGATGCCAGTCGAAGTAGTGCGTGCCGAGCGTGCGCACCGCAAGTCCCGGAACGCCTTCGCGCAATAGCGGGGCGATGTCCGCGCCGCCGCCACCAGGTTGTATAGAGCCGGCATCGATCCGCTCCAGCAGCTTGCCGATTTCGCGCACTCGATTGACCGCCACTTGCGAATCGCCGCGCGCACTTACGCCGAAGCCAGCGGGCTTCTCCGCGCCGCCGTCCATCTCGATCGCGGCCACATGATTTTTGATCTCATCGCCGATCCATTCGCGATACGCCTGGGCTCCAGCGCCGCCATTTTCTTCGTTGGTCCAGAACACGACGCGCAGCGTGCGCCGAGGGCGAAGTCCCAACTTGTGGATGATGTGCGCAGCTTCAAGCGCGGTGATGATACCTGAGCCATCGTCCTGCGCGCCGGAGCCGACATCCCAGGAATCGATGTGGCCGCCGATCACGACCACTTCTTCGGGACGCTCGCGGCCGGGAATCTCGCCGATGACGTTGGCTGAGTCGGCATCGGGCAGCGTGCGAGCTTCCATCTCGAGGTGAACCGACACGCTGTTGCCGGCGTCGCTTAAACGCTGGATGAGCGTGGCGTCTTCAATCGTGATGGCGGCAGCCGGAATCTTGGGTGCGCCTTCGCTATATTCGAGCGCGCCGGTATGCGCCGATTGCAAACTCGTGGGCGCGATGGAGCGCACTAAAGTCGCGACCGCGCCGAGTCGCGCAGCCCGGGAAGGACCAGTGGTGCGATAGATCACCGTTCTGCCGTAACCCTCGTAAGGAACATTGAAGAGCACGATCTTGCCGTCGATCCCGGCGCGTCCTCTCTTCTCGAGTTCTTCGAAGGTCGAAACAGGCACCACTTCGGCAGTGATTCCTTTCTTGGGTGTTGCGACGCTGCCGCCGAGTCCGAGCATGTTGAGCGGCTTGCTGACCGGCTCCACCAGCGATGCGCTTTCGTTGCCACGCACCCAATGCGGTACCTTGACCAGCGGCGTGACGACGTTCACCAGGCCGTCGGCCTTCATTTGCGCGGCCGCCCAAGCGACTGCTTTCTCCAGCCCCGCCGATCCACTGAGACGATTGCCGATGCGATCGCAGAGGTGCGAGAGTTTGTCCATGCCGCCTTGATCGATCAGCGCCGCGTCGATCAACTTGGTTGCGGTCTCGCGATACGACTCGGCCATACTCCCGGCTTCCTGAGCGAACAGGGAGAGTGCGAGCGTAACGGCCGCCGTCAAGCGCAGTATTCGTCGAATCATTAGGGAACAGAATAGCAGCCGCAGGCTGACCAGCGCCCCGGTACGGCTAGAATGGGAAGTCCTATGACTTATCGCATCACGATGTTGCTGATTGCGTTTTCGGCGGGGATAACGGCGCAGTCATACGACATAGTACTAGCCAACGGCCGCGTGATGGATCCGGAATCGAATCTGGACGCCGTTCGACACGTCGGGATTCGCGGCGGCCGCATCGCGGCAGTTTCGGCGGCGCCGCTCGAAGGCCGAACCGTGGTGGATGTAAAAGGGATGGTGGTCACGGCCGGATTCATTGACCTGCACTCGCACGGACAGACCCCGGAAAATTACGGTTACAAGGCGCGCGACGGTGTGACCACGGCACTGGAACTGGAGGTAGGCGTAAACCCGGTTTCGTCCTGGTACGCCGAGCGTGAGGGCCGGGCGCGCGTGAACTTTGGAGCGACCTCTGGACATATACCGGCGCGCATGGCCGTGATGCATGACAGCGGCCGTTTGCTCCCGCGCGACGCTGCCGCCAATCGCGCGGCTACCGCGGAAGAGCGCAAACAGATTTTCGAGGCAGTCCGTCAGGGATTGAGTGAAGGAGCGCTGGGCGTCGGCCTTGGCATCGCTTATGTAACCAAAGCCAGCCGCGACGAGATTCTCGAATTGTTCAGTCTGGCGGCCAGCCGGCGCGTGCCGATTTACGTGCACATGCGCAGTGGCGGACCGGTTGAGCCAGGCGCCGTGGATGCGATACAAGAAGTGCTGGCCGATGCGGCGGCAACCGGCGCGCCGTTGCACATTGTGCACATCACCAGCACGGCGCTGCGCGAGACATCTTTGCTGCTGCGCATGATCGCTGGAGCACGCGCGCGCGGGCTGGACGTTACCACCGAGGCCTATCCGTACACGGCGGGTATGACCGATCTGTCTTCGGCGATTTTCGATGAAGGCTGGCAGGTTCGCAATGGCGGCATCAGCTACGGCGATCTGCAGTGGGCCGCGACCGGTGAGCGTCTCACCGCAGCGAGCTTCGCGCGTTATCGCAAAGAAGGCGGGATGGTGGCGATCCATTGCATTCCCGAAGATGTTGTGCGCGTCGCGGTTTCGGATGCGACGGTGATGGTTGCAAGCGATGGAATCCTCGAGAACGGAAAAGGGCATCCACGCGCCGCGGGAACTTATGCGCGCGTGCTTGGCCGTTATGTTCGTGAACAGCATGCCCTCACGCTGATGGACGCGTTGCGGAAGATGAGCCTGCTGCCGGCCGAGCGGTTAGGTGTCCAATCCAAAGGCCGCCTGCAGGTGGGCGCGGATGCGGACATCGCCGTGTTTGACCCGGAGCGTGTGACCGATCGGGCGACGTTCGAAAATCCGGCGCAGTATTCCGAAGGGATTCCTTACGTGCTAGTGGGCGGCGCCTTTGTGGTCCGGGAAGGAAAGCTGGTGGAAGGTGTGGCGCCGGGGCGTGCGCTCCGTCGTTAGCCCGTTTCGAAGGGACTTTGAAAAAACCAGCCCACCAAACGATTATTGGAAACCGCTCCCTTTGGTCACGGCTCGGCCAGCGGCAACGTGCATCAACGTCCGAACGCCCTTATGTCCAAATGACCCCTAGCCGAGCCGCGACCAAAGGAAGCGGTCCAACATGAATGCTAAAGTTAGCTGGTCTGCAACTCGAAACGGAAACCGCTTTTGTACATCACGTCGCGCGCTCGCTCGAGATCGTCGGGCAGTACATAGAAAAACGCTCCGACTCGCTCGCTTCGGAAGATCACGCCTCCGCTATAATGATCGGCCTCCACAGCGTAGTCGATGCTGGATTCCGTGAGCAGCGATTCCAACTGAAGCGAATCCTTCAGCTTCTTCGCGATATAGATTAGATCCATATCGCGATCTCCGAAAAAGTCGGCTTCGCGGCGCATTTCCCTTCAATCTTAGCTGGTCTGCTATGTTTGAAACCGATATGTTGCGACACATGAAACCGGCGATCTATATTCTGATGTTGCTCGCCTCTGGCGCCGTCGCTCACGCGCAACGTTGGCCGGCCGCCACCGCTCGCGATTGGTATTCCGAGCAGCGCTGGCTGGTGGGAAGTAATTACATTCCAGCTACCGCGATCAACGAGCTGGAGATGTGGCAAGCCGACACCTTCGACTCTCAGCGCATCGACCTGGAACTGGGCTGGGCCGAATCGCTTGGGATGAACACGATGCGGGTTTTCCTTCATGATCTGCTCTGGCAGCAGGACGACGAAGGATTCAAGAAACGCATCGACGCTTTCCTAAAGATCGCCTCGAAACATAAGATCCGGCCGATGTTTGTGCTGTTCGATTCATGCTGGGATCCGGAGCCGAAGCTCGGCAAACAGCACGCGCCGAAGCCGGGCGTGCACAATTCCGGATGGGTGCAAAGTCCAGGCGCCAAGGCGTTGGAGGATCGCGCCGAGTATCCGCGCCTGGAGGCGTACGTGAAGGGCGTGGTAGGCCACTTTGCCAATGACAAGCGCATCATCGCGTGGGATCTGTGGAACGAGCCGGATAACAAGAACGGGAACAGCTATGCAAAGCTTGAACCCGCTAACAAGCCCGGCCTGGTGCTGGCTTTGCTGCCGCAGGTCTACGAGTGGGCGCGCTCGGTGAAACCCAAGCAGCCGTTGACGAGCGGTCTATGGCACGGCGGCGACTGGTCGGTGATCGAGAAAGTGAGTCCGATGGAAAAGATCCAGTTGGAACAATCCGACGTGATCTCGTTCCACAATTACAACCAGCCGGAAGATTTCGAGAAGCACGTGGTGTGGTTGCAGACCTACAATCGCCCGATTTTCTGCACTGAATACATGGCGCGCGGGAACAAGAGCACATTCCAGGGAACGCTTCCCATCGCGAAAAAGTACAAAGTCGCGGCCTACAACTGGGGGCTAGTCGCAGGCAAAACGCAGACCTACCTGCCCTGGGATTCCTGGCAGAAACCCTACACCGATCGCGAGCCGGCGGTCTGGTTCCACGAAGTTTTTCGCACCGACGGCAAACCCTACCGGGAAGAAGAGACCGGCCTGATCCGCACCCTAATCGGCCATAAGTAGGAAAGCACGGTGGGCAGCCAATCCTCAGGTGCTGAAGGCTAATTCAGTTCGAGCGAAAAGAAGCGTGCCGTGGTGTATACTGACTCCCGACCGAAAGGGGCAACCGTGAAACTGCGCTGGATCTTGGCAGTATTCTTTCTGGCTTCGCAGAGCTGGGCTGCGAAGGTGACCGTGGATGATTTGATGCGTCTCCGTTCGCTTTTCGACGTGCGAATCTCACCTGACGGGAAACGCGTGGCCTACGTGGTGTCCACGCCTTCGATCGAGCGAGCGGAACACGAAGCGGTGCTTTGGCTCGTGCCTTCTGTAGGCGGAACTCCACAGCGCCTTACCTACTCCACCAAAATATTCAACAAACCGTTACCATCGCCGTGCCTCCGCTGGTCGCCGGATGGTTCCTCGCTTTCCTTTGTCGGCGACGTGAACGGAATTCCGCAGGTCCTGGCGATGTCCGCTTCGGGTGGCGAACCGTGGCCGCTCACCAGCGTCCCGGACGGCGTTTCTATTTACGAGTGGGCGCCCAACGGAAAACAAATTGCTTTCCTGGGCCCCGATCCGCTTGCTGCCGACTTGGCCGAGCGCATGAAGAACAAATCTTACGTCATCGCGGTGGACCGTAATGACCGGCTGCCTCGATTATGGGTTCAGGACGTGCCGGGCGGAAAACCGAGGCCGCTTTCGCCCGCGAATGAATCCGTAACCGATTTTCAGTGGGCTCCGGATGGCCTCTCGATCGCCTATTCAGCCTCCAACCGGAAAGGATTCTATGCCCGCTACCAATCGCGCGTGTTTGTTGCGACGGTGTCAAGCGGTGAGCGGCGCTCACTCGTGGATCGCGCTGGCGTAAACCGGGCGCCGCGATTCTCGCCTGACGGCCGCTGGGTTGCCTTCATTTCGTCCGGCGGGCATACCGGCATGATCGCGCCCATGGATTTGCATGTGGTTTCCGCGGATGGAAAGTCCAGCATCCGAAATCTCAGCGGGCCTAAGGAGGCCTGGATTGGCGAGTTTGTTTGGGCGCCCGACAGCCGCTCGCTGCTCTATGTCCCTAACGAACAGACCAACGCAACCGGCGACCAGATGTTCGAGCAGGCTATCACGCGCATCTGGCTCGATAGCGGAAAAATAGAGCCTCTGACTTCCGGGCCTGTGGTGAACTACTCAGTCAGCTTCTCCGCCGACGGGAGTCGAATCGCCTACAAATCGGTGGAGAGCCGCAATATGGGTGACGTATATGTGATGACGGTCGAGGATCGGCATGCCACGCGGATCACGGAAGTAAATCCGGAGTTGCGGACGCTCGAATTGGGTGGGATGAAGGCAGTGAGTTGGAAATCTTTTGATGGAAAGGAAATCTGGGGGCTGCTGCTGACGCCTGCCGGTTACAAGCCCGGTGTTCGCATTCCCTTAGTAGTCTACTGTCATGGGGGACCCATCGGCGGCTTCACGTATGGAGTGTTTCCTCAGTTCATGCACACCGCCGCGCAAATTGACCCCTATCCGGTGGAAGCCATGGCCAGTGCCGGAATGGCTGTTCTTTTTCCAATGCCTCGGGGCGGCTCGGGGTACGGCATTTCGGGATTTCGGGAGATCGTCAATTCCTGGGGAGAAGCCGACTACAAGGACATAATGGCGGGCTTGGACTATACCATCGCCCAGGGCATCGCAGATCCCGAACGGCTGGGAGTGATGGGCGCCTCCTATGGTGGTTACATGACGGATTGGATCGTTACGCAGACCGGCCGTTTTAAGGCCGCTTCCACCGGGGCCAGCATCAGCGATCTGGCGCAGCAATACTATACGTCCGACGCCGGCGAAATCATGGTCGAGTATTTCGGCCTGCCTTGGGAGGCAGGAGCCTCTCTGGCGGCGCACTCGGCTATCACGCATGTCACAAAAGTGACGACGCCCCTCCTCATTCAACACGGCGAAAACGACCGCCGAGTGCCGATCAGTCAGGCGTGGGAGTTTTACCGGGCGTTGAAGGCGCTAGACAAGAGAGTTGAGTTTGACATCTATCCGCGCGGAGGACACGTCAACTACGAACCGCCGCTCGAGCGCGAATACATGCGGCGTAACCTGGATTGGTTCATCCGATGGCTGAAGCCGGACGCTCATCAGTTCGAATGAACATTTAACAGGAAACCATTCAGTTAACAGGAAGCCAGGCAGTCGCTGAGAGTTTCACCGCGCCCGGCGCACCAACTGTTGTCAGGTATGGTTGCGCCCGCTCTAACTAAGGACGAGGAACTGCACTGGCTGGCTTTGCTCCTGGTCCCCGGACTCGGCGCCCGCAAGTCCGTTCAGCTCATCAATCAGCTCCGCACGCCGCAAGCGATTTTCCGGTCTTCGCGTTCCACGCTTGAAGCCTGCGGACTATCGGGCAGCGTCGCGCAGACCATCGCCAGCGGATGCACGTTTGAGGATGCCGTCGACCAGCAGCAGAAAATGCTCGAAACGGGTACCGTGTTGGCCACCTACTCAGATCCCTCATTCCCGCCGCGGCTCAAGGAAATCTACGATCCCCCGCTGATGCTCTTCGCTCGCGGGCGCCTCGAATTGCTGCAATCCGTGATGCTGGGTGTGGTTGGAACCCGCCGGCCCACCGCTTACGGAATCGCGGCCTCGGAACGGCTGGGCGCCGATCTGGCCCAGGCCGGACTGACCATCGTCAGCGGCATGGCGCGCGGCATCGACACGGCGGCGCACAAGAGCGCGCTCAGTGTCGGCGGAGACACCGTCGCCGTGTTTGGCTGCGGCGTGGATCTCGTGTATCCGGCCGAGAACCGTAAACTCGCCTCCGAGATCGCCGGGAAGGGCCTGCTGCTGTCGGAATTCCCGATGAGCTTCCCCGCCTACCCTCAGAATTTTCCGACTCGAAACCGTATCATCAGCGGCATGAGCGTGGGCGTGCTGGTGGTCGAAGGGGCTCAGTACAGCGGCTCGTCCATAACCGCCAGAATGGCTCTCGATCAGCAACGCGAGGTTTTTGCCGTACCCGGTAACATCACTTCCAAAATGAGCTGGGGACCCAACCTGCTCATCAAGCAAGGGGCCAAGCTGGTACAGGAGTGGAACGATGTCATCGTCGAACTTCCGGCCGAGACCCGCCGGGCCTTGATCGCCAACGCCGAAGCGCGGTCCGGCCAGATCCCATTGGAAACAAACGGGAATTCAACTCAGGACCAACCCGAACTCCCCTCCGCTAGCCGAGCCTTGCTGGCGCGCCTTAAGCCCGATGTCCCCACTCAGCTAGACGAGTTGCTTGAAACTTTTGACACCTTGACGTCATCAGAGACCATAGCCGCGCTGTTTGATCTCGAGCTGCTCGGCCTCATCAAGCAACTCCCCGGCAAAAACTTTGTTAAAGTGTGGTAGGTCTCAAACCGAACTAGTTGTAAGTATTCCTACGGACTAAATACGACATGGAAAAAGCGCTGGTGATCGTCGAGTCGCCGACCAAGGCGAAGACGATCGGAAAATATCTCGGCAAGCAATACGTCGTTAAAGCTTCGCTCGGACACGTGAAGGATCTTCCCAAGAAAGACCTCGCGGTTGACGTCGAAAAGGGCTTTGAGCCCCGCTATGAGGTGATCGAGGGCAAGAAGAAACTCATCGCGGAGCTGAAGAGCGCGGCTAAGGGCATGGACTCCATTTACCTCGCGGCTGACCCGGATCGCGAGGGTGAGGCGATCTGCTATCACCTGCAGGAAGAGCTGAATCACTCGAAGAAGGGCCCCAAGATCTACCGGGTGATGTTTAACGAGATCACCGCCAGCGCGATCAAAAAGGCCTTCGAGAAGCCGGGCCAAGTGAACCTGCAC
>JBGPSX010000034.1:0-15178 GCA_041490325.1 Bryobacteraceae bacterium
TAGATTCAGGATGTCGACGAACTTGCCTCACAATCGACCGTGCGCATTTACCGCCGCTTTCGTCTCCGCGCGAACTAATCCACGCTACCCATTTACAACAAATCGCCGCGATACCGTGACAACAAACCTACGACATGCCGTTACAGCCGCTAGCCGAGCCGTGACCAAAGGGAGCGGTTGTTCAGGCCGTCTGACTCGCCTGTGCCTTTTCGCAGTTCTCGCCGCGTTGCCTCTCATGGCCCAGCAGGAAGCCGAACAAGAAAGCCTCCAACAAGCTCTAGCTGAAGCGGGCAACAGCCCGGTGGAATTTGTCCGCGCGCTCGAGAGTCACCTGAAGCAATATCCCGACTCTCCCCGCCGATCCGAACTCGAGCGCGCGCTAGTTAAAACTGCCATCGATCTGAACGATGACCGCCTAATCATCCAATACGGCGAGCGCGTTTTGGCTCGCGAGCCGGACAATTTTCAGTTTCTCCAACGCGTCGCTACTTCGCTGCTTCACAAGTCCGATAGCGCCAACGCGGAACGCGCGCTCATTCACATTCACCACTGTGCGGAGTTGATTGAAGCAACTTACCAGAACGACAAGTTCGTGGCCGGCGGGGGGCGCGAAGTAGCCAAGCGGAAAGACGAATACGATCGCGCACAGGCCAGCGTCCGTTTGCTCGAAGCACGCGCTCAAGGCTTGCTGGGGCACACCGGCCAGGCCATCCAACTCGCCCAATTGAGTTACGCCGTTTTCCCCAGTGTTGAAGCGGCGCGCGAAGCAGCGCGATGGCTTTCGGGCGACGGTAAAGATCGTGAGGCGCTTCAGTCTCTGGCGGATGCGTTCACCATCGCCGGGTTGCGCTCAGCCGATCCGGACGGGGCCAACGACCGCGCCCGGATGAGCGAGCTTTACAAAAAACTGAACGGCTCTGAAACCGGCCTCGGCGATCTGATATTGAAAGCCTACGACAATACGTCCACCGCGCTCGCGAACCGGCGCGCCGAGTTGCGGCTGTATGATCCGAACACGCAGATCAAAGATCCGATGCAGTTCACGCTTTCGGGTCCCGACGGCAACAAGCTGGCCCTTTCTTCCTTGCTCGGCAAGGTCGTCGTCTTGGATTTCTGGGCAACTTGGTGCGGACCTTGCCGCGTTCAGCATCCGCTGTACGACGAGGTCAAGGCTAAGTTCAAGGACAATGCCGGCGTCGTCTTCCTCTCCATCAACACCGACGAGGATCATGCCCTGGTCAAGCCGTTTCTCGAGAATCAGCAATGGACTCAAAAAGTCTATTTCGATGGCGGGCTGATGAGCCTGCTGCAAGTCACTTCCATTCCGACCACCATCATCTTCGGCAAGAAAGGCGAGTTGTTCAGCCGGATGATCGGTTTTTTGCCGGAGCGCTTTGTCGACATGCTGTCCGAACGAATCGATGCAGCCTCGGGCAAATCCAGCCAGGCGTCCGCGGTCAAGGGAGCCATCGTTCAATGAACGGGTCGCCGTTCCGGCGGATCACTTGGATCGTGCTCGATAGCGTCGGCATCGGCGAGATGCCCGATGCGGCGGCCTATGGCGATGCCGGTAGCGACACGCTGGGCCACATCGCGCGCCAGCGCACACTGCGATTGCCGAATCTCGCGGCGCTCGGCCTGGGCAATATCAGGCCGCTCGAACACGTGGGCCCGGCGGATCATCCCGTAGGAGCGTTCGGACGTTGCGCGCTCGCCTCACCCGGCAAAGACACCACCACCGGGCATTGGGAAATGGCCGGGATTCACCTCACAAGGCCCTTTCCGCTGTTTCCGCGTGGTTTTCCGCGTGACATGCTCGACGAGCTCGAGCGTCGCATCGGCCGCGGCGCGCTCGGCAACTACGCCGCTTCGGGCACCGAGATCATCAAAGAACTCGGCGAAGAACACATGCGCACGGGCAAGCCCATCGTCTACACTTCGGCCGATAGCGTATTCCAGGTGGCCGCGCACGAAGAAGTGATCCCGCTCTGGGAACTCTACAAAATCTGCGAGACGGCGCGCGACATTTTGCGTGGACCTCTCGAAGTGGGCCGCGTCATCGCCCGGCCATTCGAGGGACGGCCAGGCGCTTTCGTGCGCACGCCCAATCGTAAAGACTACGCCGTGCCGCCACCCAAAGGAATGCTGCTCGATCAACTCGAATCGAACAAAGTTCCGGTTATGAGCATCGGCAAGATTTTCGACGTGTTCCTCGGGCGCGGTATCGGAGACCACGAAAAAACCAAGAACAACACCGACGGATTGGCCAAAACCCTGGAGGCACTCAACCAATTAGATCGCGGCCTGCTCTTCGTCAACCTCGTCGACTTCGATCAACTCTATGGCCACCGCAACGACGTCGAGGGCTACGCGAAGGCGCTGGAAGAATTCGACGAGTGGCTCCCGTCGCTCTATAGCAAGCTGACGGCGGACGACTTGGTCATCCTGACTGCGGATCACGGCTGCGACCCGACCACGCCCTCCACCGATCACAGCCGCGAGTATGTCCCACTGCTGGCATACCGCCCGCGCAATACCAAAGGCGTGGATCTCGGTCTGCGCACCACACTCTCCGACATCGGCCAAACCGTGGCCCAAAATTTTGGAACCAACATTTCCCAAGGAACCAGCTTTCTAGGAGCGCTGAACTAATGCGACGGCCCATCATGGCAGGCAACTGGAAGATGTACAAGACCATCCAGGAAACCCGCGCGTTCTTCGAGAAATTCAACCCGCTGGTTGCCAGCTCCACACATTGCGAAATCGTGATTTGCCCAACCTTCGTCAGTCTTACGACGGCGGCGGAATCGACGCGCGGCACACGCGTCAAGATTGGAGGTCAAAATCTCTTCTGGGCCACTGAAGGCGCCTACACCGGCGAGGTTTCAGCCGGCATGCTGAAAGCCGCGGGCTGCCAATGGGTGCTGGTCGCGCACAGCGAGCGCCGGCTGTATTTCGCCGAGACCAACGCAAACGCCCTCAAAAAGATTGTCGCGGCGCTGGATGCCGGATTGACGCCGATCTACTGCGTCGGCGAGCTGCTGGAACATCGCGAGGCCGGCGACACCCACCAAGTTCTGGAAACGCAATTCATGGGCGGCGTGTCCGGTCTAAGCGTGGAACAGTTTCACAAAATTGCGATCGCCTACGAACCGGTGTGGGCTATCGGCACCGGCAAAGTCGCGACACCCGAAATCGCCGCTGAAGCGCATCGCTTTATCCGGGAACACGCGCGCAAGGCATTTGGCCCTGAAGCCGCGGCGGCCTGTCGAATCCTGTATGGCGGCAGCGTGAAACCCGACAACATTCGCGGGCTTATGGCCCAACCCGAGATCGATGGCGCGCTGGTCGGCGGCGCCAGCCTCGACCCCATCTCGTTCGCATCCATCGTGAACTTTTGAATATGCGTCCGGTGTTGATTCTGTTTTTCGGCGCGCTCCTCCAGGCGGAAATACTTAAGCTTCCCGAACCGTACCAATCGCTGGTTGAACTCACTCACGCCACGCCGCCCGAGTTCGCCGCCGATGCGCTGCTGCGAATAGCCGATTCGGGCAAAATCCGGGATCGCGAGATGCGACGCGCCCTGATCGAGGAAGCTTTCCGGCTTTCCGGCGTGGCGAGCCTTCCAGTCAAGCTGCGTGGTTTGCCGAACCTCGTGGACACCCGAGCCGGTCTGCTGAGCCAAGCTTACGCGCAAAAGCTGGATGCGCTCTCTCTGCAGAGTCGCGCGGTGATGGACATGCTCGCCGTCGACGCGCCCAAGGCGCGCCAGTTGTTTCTCGATATTGTTCCGCCGCGGCTTGCGCCGCTCACTTGCGATGAGGCCCTGGTCTACGATGTTTCGGATTTCTACACGACTCTGGCAGCGGTGGCCGGCGCAACTCCGGAAAAAGATCGCGTCAATCTATTGCTCAGCTACATGAGTCAAGTCAGCTCAGCGGCACAACTCGCGCCACTCGCGATGGCCATCAAGATGGCGAACGTTACGCCCCAGCAGCACGAAGTTCTGTGGAGCACCTTCAATGGGATATTGGAGAGTCTGCAACCAGATCCTCGATCTTTCGCCGCGTCGCTGAACGAGATCAACGCCGCGGTCACGCCACAGATGCAGGCCTCGTTCGACAAGTACCAGAAGCAAAGCGCGGGCTGCCCGAGTGACGCAGGCGCAACGCAGTCACAGAAGGAGACCACTCCGAAACTGGAACGCTACTGGCAGTCCACGGAAGCCCAGCGCCTGCTTGAGGACGGAAAGAAACTCCGCGCCGGCGACAGCGGTTCGGACGCGTGGCGGCTACAGCTAGCTGGCTATCTCAACGCCCTCGCCGCCTGGGGACCGAGCAGCGAGAAATCCGAGACCGATTACTTTCACCAGAAGAGCATCGTCTATCAGGCGCTAGTCGAACTGATCCCGCCGGGATCGCAGCGCGACAAAACGCTGGATGCGTTTGTCGGCTTCCTGGCCAGTTCGAGTCTCTATCAACAGAGTCCCGTGGAATGGTTCATGGAAGGCAATGCCATGCTCGAGCGAGTGCGCCATACCAACAACGGCGAACCGGGGAAAGTCCTGGAGGCATTCGAGCGCTCGGGCAATCCTGTGCTCACGTTGCGAGCCGCGCTTGAAAAAGTACTGGGAACCAAGCAGCCGTCCTGGGCGCCGAACACCAACTAATCCTGCAGCAGTGCTTCGGGCTCCGAGACTTGTTCGACGATCTTCTTCTTCCGGCTCGGCCGAATCTTCACGATCGACTTGCTGAATCGATCCATGTAGACGTAGACCACGGGCGTGATGTAGAGCGTGAGCAATTGTGAAACGACCAGTCCACCCACCACTGCAAGACCGAGCGGACGCCGCGCTTCACCACCGGCGCCCAAGCCGAGCGCGATCGGCAGTGTGCCCACCAGGGCCGCCATGGTGGTCATCATGATGGGCCGGAAACGCACCTGGCACGCCTCGTAGATTGCATCTGAGGCGGAGGCGTTGTGCTCGCGCTGCGCTTCGAGCGCGAAATCGATCATCATGATCGCGTTTTTCTTCACGATGCCAACCAGCATGATGATTCCAACGAAGGAATATATATTCAACTCTTCGCGGAAAATCATCAGCGTAGCCAGAGCGCCGAGGCCGGCCGAAGGCAAACCCGAAAGAATAGTCAGCGGATGAATGAAGCTCTCGTATAAGATCCCCAGCACCATGTAGATCACCAGGATCGCCAACACCAGCAACAAACCCATTCCGACCAGTGAGGATTGGAACGCCGCCGCTACGCCTTGAAAGGTGGTGCGAATGCCGGCTGGAAGCGTCTCACGCGCCGCCTCTTCCACTCGCTGAACTGCTTCGCCCAACGATGCGCCGGGCGACAGGTTGAACGAAATAGTGACGGAAGGCATTTGTCCGTAGTGCGTCACCGACAGCGGGCCCACCGTGACACGCGGTTTGGTCACCGCACTTAAAGGCACAAGCTTGCCGTTCGCCGATCGGATCTGAAGCAGGCGCAGCGCGTTGGGATCCTTCTGGAAGCTGGGCAGGAGTTCCATAATGACCCAATAGTCGTTGGTCGAAGTGTAGATGTCCGATATCTGGCGCGACCCATAAGCGCTGTACAGCGCGCTTTCGATCTGATCCGCCGTGACTCCCAAGGCCGACGCGCGATCGCGATCGATTTCTACAATCACCTCCGGGCTGGCGATCTGCAGGTCCGTGTTCACGTCGAAGAGTCCGGGCACCTCCCGCATACGTTGCTCGAACACGGCCGCGGATTTGTACAACTGGTCGAGATCCTGTGCCTGCAACGTGTATTGATACGGACTCCGAGTTTGCTGTCCGCCGATGCGAATCAGAGGCGGATTCTGCAAGTAAACCCTCAAGCCCGGGATGGTCGCAAACTTGGGCCGCATCTCATCGATAATCTGGTCCGGATTCAATTTACGCTGGGATCGAGGTTTCAAACGAAGCTGTAGTCTCCCAGCGTTTCCGGATGTGGACATTCCGCCGCCCGTGCTGACGGCTGAGAAGAACGCATCCACGTTGGGATCGGCGGTAACAATTTCCATGGCCTTCTGCTGCAGGCGCGCCATGGTGTCGAAGGAGGCGTCCTGTGGCAATTCGGTGGAGCCGCTGATCTGGCCGGTGTCCTGATTCGGAATGAATCCTTTGGGCAGCCGCGCGTACAGAAAGTACGTCCCTACCAGAGTCAAAGCGCCCACGCCCATGGTCGCCATGGGATGACGCAGCACACCGCGCAAGGTCCAACGATAAAGGTCGCGGGCGCCGTCGAACACGCGCTCGCTCGCGTTGAAGAGCGCGCTATGCCGTTCGGCCCGGGGCCTGAGAAAACGGCTGCAGGCCATGGGCGTCAGGCTGAGCGAGACAAAGCCGGAGATCAGAATAGCGACGATGATAACGACGGCGAACTCGTGAAACAGACGTCCCACAATGCCGCTCATGAACAGCACCGGGATGAACACCGCGGCCAGCGACAGCGTCATGGACAGAATAGTGAATGCGATTTCCTTGCCGCCGTCCAATGCAGCCTGCATTCGCGACTTGCCCATTTCCATGTGCCGGACGATATTTTCGAGCACCACGATGGCGTCATCCACCACGAAGCCGACCGCCAGGGTCAGCGCCATCAGCGACAGGTTGTCGAGCGAATATCCCAGCAGCGACATCGCAGCGAAGGTACCGATCACCGACAGGGGCAGGGCGAGACTGGGGATGATGGTGGCCGACACGTTGCGCAGGAAAAGGAAGATCACCAGGACAACCAGACCCATGGCCAGCTTCAGAGAAAACTTGACGTCGTTCACCGATTCGCGAATTGACTGGGAGCGGTCGTAAACCGTGTCGAGATTGATCGCCGGAGGCAGTTGCGACCGGAATTCAGGAAGCAAGGCGTTGATCCGGTCCACCACTTCCACCGTATTCGTCCCCGGCTGCCTCTGAACCATGAACATAACCGAGCGGGTGTTGTTGAACCAGGCGAAGTTTTTGTCGTTCTGCGCGCTGTCCAGCACTCGCCCTAATTGTTCCAGCCGCACCGGCGACCCGTTGCGGTAGGCCACGATGAGCGGCCGGTAAGAGGCGGCATTAAAGACCTGTCCCTGAGCCTGAACCGTGAAGGCTTGCTCGTTTCCCCACAATGTCCCGGCCGGAAGATTGACATTATGTTTCGCGATGGATTCGGCAACTTCGTCCACTCCCAGGCCCCGGGCCGCAAGCTGGTTGGGATCGAGTTGTATTCGAACGGCGTATTTCGCATTGCCGAACACGTTCACCTGCGCAACACCGTTGATCGACGAAATGCGGGGGGCGATCATGGTCTCGGCGTACTCATTCACCAAGGCCGGCGAGAGCACTTTGGAGTTCAGCGACATGAACAGGATAGGCTGGTCCGCCGGATTGACCTTCTGCATGGTGGGCGGACTCGGCATGTTTGGGGGAAGCCGACGGGACACTGCGGCGATGGCGGCCTGAACATCCTGAGCCGCTGCGTCGATGTTCCGATCCAACGAGAACTGCAGCGTGATGTTGACGTTGCCTCGGACGCTCGCGGATGTCATCGAATCCAGGCCCGGAACCGTGGATAGTTGCCGCTCAATGGGAGTCGCCACCGACGCGGCCATCGTCTCGGGGCTGGCCCCAGGCAGGCTGGCCTGCACCTGCAAGGTCGGAAAGTCGATTACGGGAAGATCGCTAACTGGCAGGGAACGATAGCCTACCACGCCAAACAACAGGATCGCCATCATGACCAGAGCGGTCATCACGGGCCTGCGAATAAACAATGCTGTCAGGTTCATGGCAACCCTACTAGTCGAGTAAACACAACGCTGCTTGTTAAGATAGGCGACATCTTAGGGCACTGGAGTTACTTGGGATGACAAATTTTCACGAATTCGTAAGCCCGTCCGACCTTCAACCCGGAGTATACAACGGCTGCCGGTGTCCGAGCTACGGCGCTCAGACGGTACCATGGAATTAGGAGTGGCTATGCGTCAGTGTATCTTATTAGCAATCATGATCCTAGCGGCCTGGCTGACGGGCTGCAGCCGTTCCGATGTGCGCGAGACTCGCGACAAGCTGCGCGAGACGAAGGACGAGGTACGCCGCGAACTGAAGGATGCAAAGCGCGAGACTCGCGAAACCTTGAAAGAGGCCAACCGGGACGTCAAGCAAGCCCTGGACGATGCGCGTCACGAGACACGGGAAGCCGTCCGCAAGGCACGCGAGAAAGTGCGCGACGCCAAGGACGACATCCGGGATTCGGCCAAGCACTGAGCTTCGCCGGCGCTCCGCCTGCCGGTCCGTTCCCGTCACACGATGAGCCTGGCATATTTTCCGCGTTTGTAATCGCGGACGACGCCGAGCACTCGCAGGCCATATCGAATCGGGTTCAGATGGGAAACTTCTCCGGCATAAATGGTCGGGATCGCGATCTCCACAATGCGTAGATTCTTGATGCGCGCCATGACGATCATCTCCAGGTCGAAATCGAACGAATCCGAGAGCTTCGTGAACGGAATCGAGGCGATCATTTTCTTGGAATAGAGCATGTAGCCGCTATGGTATTCCGCCAGCTTCAACCCGAACGCGCGATTCTCGATCCCCGTTAGCGCCTTGTTGGCGACGAACTTGTACAAGGGCATGCTGCCTTTCAGCGCGCCGCCGCCTAGCATCCGGGATCCTTGTACGAGATCCGCGGAGCCGTCGTCGAAGGGGCGCAACAGATCGGGGATCGATTCCGGCGAGTACTGCCCATCGGAGTGCAGTAAGATCCCGACATCCGCCTTGTGTTCCAGCGCGTGGGACAGCAACGTCTTTTCCGCGGCCCCGTACCCTTTGTTCTTCGCATGGGTCAGGACGACAAGATCTGGAAACTGCGTACGCACCCGCCCGAGCGCAGCCTCGGTATCGTCGGTGCTGCCATCGTTCACCACCACATACCGCCGGATTCTATCTCTCACCGCGGCGGGAATCCGCTTAAACACGTTCTCAATGGTGGCGCCCGCGTTATATGCAGGCATCAGAATGAAGACGTTATCCACCATTCGGCTAACGGGCTGTGGTGGCCGGCTGCGACCTCGGGTACTCGTGGACGTAATAGCTCATCGTGGCCTCGAGCAAATCCCGCAAGTTCCACTTCGGTTCCCATCCGAGTAGCGTGCGAGCTTTCGTGATGTTGGGAATGCGGCGGTCCGAGTCTTCGTAACCCTTCCCGTAGAAAGTCTCCCCTGGTACGCTTACAATCTCCGGCAAAGGAATCTTGGGGTTACGGAACTTCTCGGCGTAGATCTCCCGCATGAGTTCGGCCAAATGCCGAATGGAGACCTCGTTGTAGGGCGATCCGATGTTAAAGATCTGCCGGTCGCAAACGCCACCCGGGTTTTCCACGATGCGATAAGTGCATTCGGTGGCGTCGTCGATATAGGTGTAGCAGCGGCGCTGCGCTCCGCCGTCCACAAGTTTCATGGTGCCCCCCTGAATCAGAGCGTCCATGAAAAAAGAGAAAACTCGCGGGATGCCTTCCTGCTCGGACTGCAAGAAGTCGATCTTCGGCCCGATGAAGTTGAACGGCCGGATGATGGTGTAGTTGAAACCCGTCTCGATCCCGTAGGCATGCAGCACTCGCTCGAGCAATTGTTTGGAACAGGCGTAAATCCACCGGTGCCGGTTGACCGGACCCAGGATGAATTCCGATTCGTCCTCCGAGAATGTAGCGTGAATCGGGTCTTCCGGATCCGCCGGCTGGGCGTGCTTCAGACTGGCTGCCGTCCGGCCATAGACTTCGCACGTTGAAAACTGGATGAGCCGCTTCTTAAACCGGACGCAAGATTCGGCAATCTTGAGGTTCTCCTGAAAGTTCAGGCGGAAAACTTCGAGCGGGATGCGGATGTATAAGCCGGGATTCGCGTACGCGATCAGATCGATCACCAGATCGGCCTTCTCCACCAGCGAGTCGATGTTCCATCCCGGGTTTCGAATGTCCTGCTCGATAAACGTGAGACGCGGATGATCGAGCAGTTCGACGATTTTGTCCGTGTGAAGGTCGACGCCGGTGACCGAATGGCCACCTTCCAGCAAACGGCGAGTCAGATGGGATCCAATGAACCCGCCACACCCCAGACTAAGGATATCCATAGGTTTCGACTTCCGTCCTTTGTAGCACAGTGTATCCGGCATTGCATAATCAATAAACCCATGCTGAAGAGGATGGAGATGCGCCTCCGTCAGATCGCCCGGAGAAAGGGGCTGACGATCCTGCTGGCGGGTCTGGCTCCGCTGGTGCTGCGGGCGTTGCTGTTGCCGTGGCTTCCAGTCCCGGACCCGCGGGTGCAAGACGAGTTCAGCAATCTGCTAGCGGCGGACACCTTCGTTGGTGGCCGGCTGGTGAATCCTGTTCACCCCATGTGGGTGCATTTCGAGAGCATGCATATTTTGGTCCGCCCGGTCTACGCCAGTGTTTTTCCTGCTGCTCAGGGACTCGCCCTGGCCGCCGGTCAGGCTCTCACCGGCCATCCCTGGACCGGCGTGTGGCTAAGCGTCGGATGCATGTGCGCCGCCTTATGTTGGATGCTGCAATGCTGGGTTTCACCCGGTTGGGCATTGCTCGGCGCCACGCTCGCGGTGCTTCGCTTCGGGGTGTTCAGTTATTGGATGAACTCGTACTACGGGGGCGCCATTGCGGCCACCGGCGGAGCGCTTGTGCTGGGCGCCGTGCCGCGCATTCTACGGCATCGCAACTGGAGAAATGCAGCGGTGATGGGGATCGGTTTGGCGATCCTCGCGAACAGCCGTCCGTACGAAGGCTTCTTGTTCGGCTCGCCCATCGTTGCCGCGTTAGTTTGGATAATTTGGATCAAGGGCCGCCGCTTTGCGGTTCTGCTCCCGCTAGTTCTGGTCTTGGGTGTGGCGGCTGTGGCCATGAGCTACCACTCTTCCCGCTTCACCGGACACCCGCTCCAGTTGCCGTACTCGTTCTACCGCGAGCACATCAGTGTGGCGCCACATTTTATTTGGCAATCCCCGCGTTCCGGGCCCGTGTACAACCATCGCGTGCTGCGCGACTTTTACACGCGCTGGGAAATGGGCTGTTACAACGACGCGCGCGCCAATCGGGCGCCGTACGGCGCTGTCGATAAGGCCAAGAGTTACTGGCGCTTCTATCTCGGACCATTCTTAACCATTCCATTCGTGACCATTCCGTGGCTTTGGAAGCGCCCGCGCAGCCGGATACTGCTGCTGCTCGCAATCTGGTTCTCCATTGGACTGAGTGTGGAGGTTTGGCACGCTCCTCACTACGCGGCGCCGGCCATGGGTCTGGCAGTGCTGCTGGTCATCGAAGCGCTGAGGCAACTGCGGCGAAGCGCCGGATCTTTCGTCGTCCCAGTCGTAGTCCTGGGCTGCTTTCTTTCACCAGTCATCGGCGGGAGCGGACAGCCTTCCGACGGCCGCGGCCGGGCACGAATCCTGAAGCAATTGGAATCCATGGGCGGGCGTCACTTGGTTCTCGCGCGCTATCGTCGGACCCACGATGTTGGCGACGAGTGGATCTACAATGCAGCCAATATCGATGCCGCCCAGGTAGTTTGGGCGCGTGAAATGGATCCGGCCAGCAATCGAAACCTGTTGCACTATTTCCGGGACCGCCGTGTCTGGCTGGTGCAGCCGGACACCATGCCGGTTCTTCTCTCGCCGTATGACCCTTCTCTGCCGCCCGATCCACCCTTCGGCTTCGTCAAGCTGGGAACCCACGCCATCGAAGTGCTCCGATCTCCGGAAGAGGTCCGGCAGAAAATCCTGGAAAAAGTCGCACGCGAGAACACGCAACCTTACCGCTTCTCCTGCGATCAGTGGAACTACTTTTTCACGGAGGTGACTGGAGTCGAATCACCGGACGCATCGCAGGGATGTTTTGCCCCTGGCCAGCGGGATCTGATTATCAGCTTCGACCACTGGTTCGCGTGGCTCGAACGCCAACAATGAAGCTGCCAGCAACCTCACGATAAATTCCGCCGGGGTTTTCCCTAATAGACTGGAATTAAGCGCTGCACTTCTCTAGAAAATGCGACACTGGAGGCGATATGGCGGGACTCGCATCTGGCATGAACTCGAAATTCACTTTCACAAAAACAGATAAATTTCTGAGCGGCAACGCATCCATCAGTCTCGATCTGGATGCGTCGCCCAGTCCGGCCGTGGCGCTGGCGATCGCGAATGACACTGCGTTTCCGGCGGGCACGATCCGCTTGGGCAATCTGAACTTCAAAGCCTCAGCAGGCAGCGGGGCTATCAAGTTTGGAGGAGGGGACACGAAGGGCGCGGTGTCTTTCAGCGGTAGCGGCGACGTGCGAGCGGGACTTGGGGTGTATGCCTCCTCCGCCGGCATGTTCGCCGATCTGGGCGGAGACGCCAAGCTTTTCGACGAAGTGGCGTTCAACGACACCGGTGTGCACCGCTACGTGACGCTTTACTGGGGCTACGATATCAAGGCCGCACTAAAAGGCTCGGTGGCGTTGGGCGCAGGTGGTGCGGTGAAGTTCGGGATGGACGGCGCAAGCGAAGGAGCCTTTGCCTTTGTGCGGGCGTATGACGCGGAACCGAACGCCAGGACGGCGATTGCCGACGTCGTGGAAAGCTGGCGGCTGCCCCGCCAGATCGACGACTTCGCTCAATTGCAGCCGGGGACTTGGGCGATCGCAGAAGTGGATGGACAATTTGCGGCCGCCATCGGCGCTCAATATGGGTACAACTTCAACTGGATTCACAAGGTCGGATTGCAAGGTCTCTCTGGCGATATCGGAGTGAAGATCCAGGCCGCCGTGGAGTTCGAACTTGGGTTCAGCGCCAGCGGGAAGTATCTCGTCATTGTGGGGCGCGATTCGCTGAATCCGGCGGATGAAGTACTGCGGGTGCGGCTGCATAAATTGTCGAAACGCGGATTTAGCTTCGCGCTGAATGCGTCGCTAGGCGTCACCGGAACGACGGGAAAGTTATTGCCTCAACAACTCGACCAACTGATTGCCGGGTTGTTCGGAACCGCCGCGCCTCAGGTGGTTTCCGACCTGAAGGTACTCCGCAGCATAGCCGATCCCTCCGTCCCGTTGAACAAGTTGGCCGGCGATTTTCTGGTCGACTTTGCCGAAAAGGAACTGAACACCATTGTCGACGTGAAGCAGAAGTTCAATGAGGCGCAGGCGCGAATCGTAAAGTTCCTGGATGTGTGGGATCACCTGGGTGACAAGGCGTCGGCGATTCTGTGGGATGCGGCCGGCAAGGCGGATCCGAACTTCAAAACGGTGATTGACGCACTCGCCACGGCGGGCGGCGATCCGTCGGCGCTGAAGAAAATCGTTAGTACGGAATTCGCTAAAGCCGATTTCTTCCGTTCCAGGATTGGACAGTTTCTGGAGTCGCAGGCCTCCAATAGCGTGGTGGCGTTGCTGGCCAGCAACGCGGACCTGTCCAAGATCGGCGACATTGCCAAGAAGGTGCAGGAAGTTTTGGACGGCAAGGTCATCACCAACCTAACCAAGTTCATTGACGACCGCCTGGGCCTGGACAAGATTCGGGATTTGACGCTCGACAAAATCGATGACCGGCTAAAAGAGAAATTGGCCGATTTCCTGGCGAAGCCGCTCGACAACGCGGGACTACAGGACATCCGCGCGACCATCGGCGAGATCATCAAGAAAGGGGACAAGCTGTACGCGGAAGCGCTCAAAGCGCTCAACAGCACGTACTCGTTCGAGTTGCATGCCAGCTATCAGAAGACGACGACCAAAGACGCGTTGATTGACGCGAGCTTCGACTTCAAGCAAAACGCCAGCCTCTCGGCGGCGGTAATCGCGGCGATCGATGGCGACTTCACCAGTCTATTGAGCAAGGCACCCGCTGGATTGCTGCTAAATTCGGCGACGATGACTCACGGCGTCACTCGGCAGGCGTCGGTGAGCTTCAGCATGCCCTACTTCTCTTCCAGTTCGGTAGGATTGAACACGGCGATTGCGTCCCTCGATGTAAAAGCGGAAGACGGCGGACTGTTCATGTTCGATCTCAAGGCGTCCGACAAGCAGACGCAGATTCGCAACAATCAAAATCGCTGGTCCAGCCGCTTGGCCGTGGGGATGAAAGTGGCTTCGCTCGCTTCCGGGATTCGTGATTCCGGCAATCTCGAAAAGCTCGGGAAGGAGATGACCGCCGGCTATGGATTCCGCAGGGCCGCCACCAGGCTCGGTTCGGCCAGCCTGCTGCACCAACTGGAGCCTTTGCAGCAGACCTATTTCCCAAACCAGTTCAGTGTTCCTGGGAAGCCATCGTTGTTTGATTGGGTGACGGACTTGGACAAGGTGGCTGACACGGTGGAAAACAACGGGACCGGCCTGATTGGGAACACGCTGATCTCGCTGGATATCGCGGTGCCCGGAACTGTGCTGGCCGGTTGGCTGAATGCGCCCGCCAAGGACAAAGATCCGGCGTACTTGAAAATGTCGCTAGCCGTGCAAGCGGCTTTGAAGCGCCTCATCCCCTACTGCTACTTCCAGGACGTTTCGCGATATAAGGGCGCGAACGCGGCAGCGGCCGCCGTGTTGGTTTACTCCGCCATTCCGCCGTTAAATCAGATGCATCTGGATAGTGGAACCGCGGTGGCGAATTCGTCGCCATCCTACTATTGGGATGTTTTCGATCCCGATCTGCTGCGGGCGGTGGTGCTGAAGAATCAAGAGACGATCAACAACCTGGCCTCGAATGCGGCGGGAATTCGCCGGCTGCTGTCATCCACGGACCGTCTCCACGGCGACGCGCAGTTCTACGAAACCTCCGAGGTAGGCAAGATTCTCAATGCTTCCTTGTCGGGAACCGGATTGATCGATCTCAAGAGCCTGCTCTTCACGGAAGCCGAAGCGCTGAAGAGCGCCGTGGAGGCAGGACAGTCGATGGCTAATTTCCGGAAGACGGCAACAGACCAGCCCGCCAAGGCCCTGGAAGAGCTGGCCGAGTTCGGACATCATCTGACGGAAGCCTTCAACGGCAAGCTGACGGATCTGTTCAATGCCAAGGATGAGCCGGACCTGTTGCGCAACTTTGGCACGCTGGTATTCCTGGAGGCTTCGCGGCAACTCCAACCGGGGTTGGGCGACATTGATCCGACGGCGGTGCTGGACGTGAGCATTGTTCGTACCA
>JBGPSX010000035.1:0-14997 GCA_041490325.1 Bryobacteraceae bacterium
AGCGGCCAGGCAAAGGGCGGCACACGCAAACAGGGCGGTAAAGAGTTTCATAGAAAGCTCCCTTGAGGGAATTACAACAAGTATAGCGCCAATGGCCGGGAAGGGCTGTTTTTGTAGCGAAGTCTCAGCAACGAGATGAGCGGGATCGTAGCCGTTAGGGAAGCGCGTTCCGATCATACAGGTTGTGGAAAAACTGTTTTCACAACGACCGCTCCCTGCGGTCACGGCTCAGCCAGCGGCTCTGAATTCGTAACATGGATCGGTAAATGCGACGTCGATTCTGAGCCGCGGCCACAGGAGGCGGTTTAATTGAGTTCGTCCTGCATTACGGCCTGACCACGACGCCTGCGGGCGTAGGCACGATGGCCGTTTTCCTCTGCAGTGAAGCAACCGCCAAAGCCCCCAGATACAGTGCTGCTCCGATCAAGACGGTGGCGCGGAGTCCAATGTAGATCGCAAGAAAAATCGCGCTGGCCGACCCGAGTACGCTGGCCGCGGCATTCAACGCCCAGGCCCATCGCACGGCTTCGGGATAGCGGGCTTCGAGCAGTGTCAGGCCGGTCGGAAACGGAACACCCATCAGAAATCCGGCGGGCGCGATCAGGCATGCCGTGACCGCCATCTTCATCGGAAGCGGCCATCCAACGCCGAACTCGCTGACCGGCGCGGCAAGAAACGCCAGCGCTGAAACCGCGATCGCCACCGCGGTGAGTGCCATTGGCAGGCGGGCCTCGCTCGAATCGCCCATCAGCCGGCGGCTGAAGTAACTCCCCAGTCCGCTTGAAATCAGCATCGAAAAAATGATGACGGTTAAAGCATACGTTGGATGGCCGAGGAACAGCACGAACTTTTGAATGAGAGCGACCTGAATCAAAATGTAGCCGGCGCCGATGCAGACAAAATACAGAAGAAAACTGCGGACTCCTTTGGCAACCGGCAGCCGTGCGCCCAGTAGAATCGGCGGCAAGGCCAGCACCACGATAGTCGCGAGCAGGCTGACGCCCAGCAGTTCGAACAGCAATGGCAGCGCGCGATTGATTTTCGAGTCCGCCGCGATGGCCGGCTCCTTCAGGAAATTCCAGATGTCGCGCGGTTGGACGGTGTAGAAAAAGAAAGGCCGGTCGTCATCGACGGGCGAAACGTCGAAGCGGTAATTTCGCCAGAATGCTTCGCGATTGGGCGTTCTCAGCAGCTTGGCAAACTCGTTTTGCGATTGGTCTCCCGGCAGGTAGATGCGTTGCAGCCGGGTGCCGGACAAGCTGGCGGCCAATCTGGTGAGCTGGTCATCCGGTATCGGCTTGCGAAAAACGATGACGGTGTCCTGGGCGCCCCAGCCGGACAATTTCTCGGCATCGCCACGGACCACCACCACGTGCTTCGCCGGTTGCGTTTCCCCTAACGCGCCCAAAGCGTCAATCGCGAGCGAAACCAGGCGCAGCGACTCGCGGGGCGGCTCGAAACCCCAACGGGTGAAGACCATCAGGCCATCGTCGGTAAGATGATTCAGGTAATCGCGAAATGCGTCGGTGGTGTAAAGATTGTTCTCCGATAACGCGAATGCGCCCGCGGCCGTGGATGCCCACGTATCCACTAAGGTGGCTTGCAGTACTTGATACTTCTCCTGGCTGCGCTTGACGAAACTCCGGCCATCCTCGATGAAGACGCGCACACCGGGCCGAAAATACAGGCGCCGGCTGAGGTCCGGGAACCGTTGCTGCATGATGGTATGCGCGATGATCGGATTGATCTCGACCGCTGTAATATCCCCGCTGCCGGAGGCAATGGCGCGCGCGACGTCCCAGCCTCCGCCGGAACCGATAATCAGCGCCTTGGCGCCCGGCCGCAGCAGGTAGGGAATCCCCGGACCCTGGTGCAGGAGTTCGTAGCGCTCTTCGTCAGTGAGACGATCCAGATCGAAGGTCGTAATCCCGGTGGCGGCATCGGCATCGATCACGATCCCATAAGTTCCGTTGGACTGATCGCGCACCAGGCCGATGCGGGAAAAGCTGTTCCACTGAACAAACATTTCCTTGGGAATGCGGTTGCCCTTCGCATAACGAACGTCGATGACGTGCTGTTTGGCGTTCAATACGATGAGCGCCACGAACCAGAGCGCCAGCACCACCGCCACCACGCGCCCAGGCAGCGTGCCGGCGAGGTTGTACCAGATGGCGGCCGAAACCGCGAACAGAGCCGCGGCCGCGAGCACCGTGTTTGGTCCGCCCAGAAGATTCAGGAAAGGAACCAGGGCGAAACATCCCGCCGCCGCGCCGAGCAGGTCGAAGAAATACACGCGATCCACGCGCGAGATGGCTTCCGATACCGCGATCGACACCACTGTGCCGGAGAAGAAGAACGGCAACGCGACGGCAAAGTAGACGGCGGCCAGCGTAAGATTCCCCGGGTCGCCGGAGCGCGTGAGGAGAAAAATCAGCGCCCCCATGACCGCGATACTATTGATCGCCGCGAGCGTCCCCAGCTTGAAATACGTGTTGGCTCGCCAGCCGGCCACCACGTACGAAAATACGCCGCCCGCGCCGAGTCCGAACAATGCAATCGAGATCGCGAGAAACGCAAAATGGTAGTAGAACACCACGGAAAAAATGCGGGTCAGCGACAGCTCAAGGATAAGAGTAGCGAGCGTCGTGAAGGCTACGCCCAGATACAGTTGTGGCCAACTGGTTTTTTCCGCGTCGGAGGATGAACTGATGCGGGACAATTCCTCTATGTTAAAGGATAACGGCTTTTCATCACGGGAGATCGGCCACCGGAACGCCTTACCCAGCGCTATCCGGCGGCCGAGCCTTCTTCCCTATCCTTCAGACGGTGAACCATTCCGGCGGGTTGCGGCCGAGGCGCGTCACCTTTCGCAAAAGGCTTTCACGGCATCCATATTCTGTTCAACAGACTTTTGGACCATGCCGCGTATCAGTGGATACATCAGTTTGGGGAGCTACTGATAAGCGTTCGCGTCCATCACCAGGGTCGGCTTAGTGTGCTCCTTTTCCTGTTGAACCGTATAAACGGAGTCCCAGACGGTGCCGTGACTGTCGGCCACCATGCGGACGCGTTGATTGTGGATGCACTCTGTCACCTCAAGTTCCGTGCTGACTTCTTTGGCTTGCGAGAATTGCTCGATATCGGCGACGGTTTCAAATACGACGTCGACTGGCGCGTGAATCATGCGGACCGCTGTGATTCGATTCATTTCGTCTCCGAAGAAAACATTTCTCTAAACGGCTCGCGGAAATTGTCCAGCCAGAAGCTGCTCCAGCCGGTCGAATCCCGCGCCGAATCCTTCTGAGACCACCTGGCAGATCTCCTGACCTGGGAACCCTACCTGCGTGAGAATTAGCTTGGTACGGCCGCCCAGATCGATGAACTCCACGGGACGCGTGCGGTAGTGCCGGCGAAGTTAGCGTGGTAGACAAGGCGATTTTTCAGGCCAGTCTTAGGGGCGAGCGGGGAGTTAACGAGACGTTGGTGTACGGCCGGGAATCTGAGGCATGCCGAGCCCACGCGGCGATGATCCCGGCAGCGTCGGGTTGGGTTGCGCGCCTGGTAGTCCGGGGATCTGTTGCCCGGGGATCTGCTGCTGCAGGCCGCCCGTCATGTTCTTGTCATTCTTCAAGTCGTAGACGAATTCCCACTCTTTGTACTTGCTGTGCTCGTTGATGACGTGAATGCCTTCGCCTTCGGCATTGCTCGCGACGCCGGCAATTCCGCCGGCGCCGACCGCTGTATTTCCGAGGTTCGCCGGGGGTTGTCTTGGCGTCGTCAGGATTTGTTGAATCAGATTTACGGCTTGATTCGACGCGCCTGGAGCCGGGGCGCCTCCGATCGGAAATCCGCCCGCGGCTGGCTGGCCTGGAATGAATCCACCGCGGCCTTGAATCTGAGGATAGATCTGCTGACCCGGATTCTGAACATACGGTTGGCCTGGCATTCCGGGCGGGCCCGTAGGCGGAGACGGATAGCCGGGTTGGCCGGGGTTCGAATAGGGAACCGGCTGACCGGGATATGGAACTTGACCGGGAAATTGCGGTTGCCCAGGTTGCACCGGCTGCGATGGATTGGGCAACTGTCCAGGCACCGGTGCTCCGGGATAGGGCGGCTGGATGAATTGTCCCGGTACGGGCGGTTGCCCGGGCACGCCTGGTTGTCCAGGAATGGGAGTTTGGCCGGTATACTGCTGCTGTCCTGGCTGCGATGGATCCGGAGTCTGCCCCGGCTGTCCGGGTTGCGGCTGCTGCGGATTCTGCGGCTGATTGGGATCGTTTTCGGCAACGGGCTGTTCGGGACCGCCGCCGATGACGCGATCGCTGGGCCGGCGCGCGGCCATATTCAGACCTGGATTAACGGGCTGACCGCTGGCGTCCGTAGTAGCGCTAGCGGCAGGCTGCGAGCTGTCGGCCGTGGTTTTGCTCTTGTCGCCCAGAGGATTAGCGGGCTTAATCAGCGAGTCGGTCAGAACGCCGCCCGGTCCCACGTGCAGCAAGCGCCACTCTTTTCCGGTCAGCGGATCCATGTAGCGGCGCCGCAGGAACCGTATGTTGCGGCTGGTTTCCAAATCGTCGAGCGTTTGCGGATAGGCGCGGTACTTGCGAAAGAAAAGCTGGATGGCGCGCTGATACTGCGATCCGCGATCGATGGCCACTTGCTCGCGGCTGCGTTGTGATTCAAACGCGACGCGGGGCATTTCCATGTACAAGGTGATGGCGATGGCTCCAGCCAGCACGAACACGAAGAGCATCGCAAAACCGGATTCGCCTCGCCGTCTCATCCGGCCATCTCCGCTTCGAGGGGCAGCGTCTGCGGGTTGTTCCCGCCATTCTCGAACTGCGTATCTTCCACCACCGCCGAGTTGACGCCGATGCGCACGATTTTGTAACGCTTGTCGATCAGCTCGCCTTCGCCGGCGATAATGATGTCCTCGCCTTTGAGGAAGAACGCTCGCTTGATGTTGGCCTTGTGCGGATTGACGAATCCGTAAAACTTGAGCGGGATGGGCGGAGCATTGGGCTTGGGCGGGGGCCCAGGCGGAGGGGGCGGTTGCATCGGCCCGACGAATGCTCGCGTGGGGACGATCGCGGCCGGTTCCTTTACTTTGAGTTCGGCAGGCGGCGCGCTAGCGATTTCGAACAGCGAGCGCGTTCCTCCCTCCGGCTTGACGTCCTGCAATCTGGCCAGCAAGGGGAGATGCAGCGTCGGATCGACGGTGGACACTTCCACATCCTTGGCAACTTTGAAGGACGGCCTGAATTCACGCGGACTATTGACCGCTCGTCCTCGCCCGCGTCCAGCCGGGCGCGTGGCTGCGGTGCGCTGACCGCCCGGGACTGGCGATACGGAATCGGCCGGCCGCGCAGCCGGGGCGCTTGCATCGCCCGACGGCGTGCGATTGGAAATGATCAAGTATGCGCCGACCACCACCAAGCCGCCCAGAAACAACAGCTTCTTCGGTTCGGCTCCGATACCAGAGGGGCTCCATTTCATTGCGTTGAAGCGTCCTCTCTCACGAAGGTGTCCAGCTTGAACAACACGTTCAGCCTGTTTCCACCCTGTTGCGGCGTGGCGGCGAGGCTCTCGATGATCAGCAGCCGGTCCGACTTGTCCAGCAGATTCACGAAGTGGATCAGATCCTGGTACGTCGCATCGTAATTGGCTGAAATCTGCAACATCTCCAGCGTATCGCTACCATCCACCTGCTCGATGCCAAAGGAGGTTTCCTTAGAAACGATCTTGGACTGTCCGGCGAGATTGTTGAGCTCTCCGACGATGGCCGAATAGGCCGCGCGCCGGGGCAGAAAATACCGGCCCATGAAACTGTCGCCTTCACCGCGGCCGATTTCAATCTTGCCGGCCAGCAAGCGCGTCCGGTCCAGCACGCTCTGTTGCTGGCGGATCTGCGTCCGCAAGGTCGCTACTTGTTGCCGCAGATCCTGCGGCGATCCGCCTATCGGACGAATTACGAAATAGAAAGCCACCAGGTTCGCGAACAACAATACGGCCAGAACCAGCCGCATGACCGCGCGCGGGTTGTTGGGCGGCCAAACGTTAAAGTTTCTGGGCATAGCTCACACTCACGTGATATCGGAACAGCGGATCGGTTTGAGAAGGAGGCATGGAATTCTGCATCGTGACCGGTCCGAACTGGGGCGACACTTCCAGGCGTTTCAACAACTCCAGCACTGGCCCGGCTTCCTTTGCGCCCACCACCATGTCCAGCAATACCTGGTTCTGGGAATCCACTTCCGGAAGACGTACCGAGATCAGGCGGACATTGTACGGCATCACTTTTTCCAGGTCGCTGAATATCTTGGTCCAACTGATCGACTTGCGGCCGATCAGCGTATTCAGGAACAGGCTGCGCTCCATCACTTCGGCGTTTTCGGGCCGGCGAAGCATGCCATTCAACTTGGCCTGTTCGCCGCTGACGATGCGCAATTGCGCGTTCAGCCGATCCAGGGCAAGGTGGGTATCGGAGGCCTGTCGCCGTTGGGAGACGATCGTGGTCACCTGGAACGTCAATATGAACACGGCCAGGATGGATGCCGCCGCCAGGCCGACGATCATGGGCCGGTCCCGGCGGAACGGCTCGGTCGCGAGATTAATGGGAACCCGAATCGCCATAACCGTTATCCTGACACCGATTCCAGATATCCGAGCAGCCCGGCGTTGTTGGCCGTGGGAGTGCCGTAGCGCGACTGAAGCGGCTCGATGGCCACGCCCCATTCGCTCATCCAGCGTTGCGCGAGCTGGGGTGTCTGCGCACCGAAACCGCACAGCCGCAGCCGCTTGGCCGGAGCCTTCAACTCGTCTTCGACGTAAGCCATGGTGGGATGCAACACGGATTCGATATCTTCAATGCCGATGCCGTCCATTTCGATGCATCGCGTCAACTTCAACACGCTGCCTTCCAGCACCAGCACCGACAAAATGCGGCCGCTGAGCTTGACCAGCATTGTGACGGCGTCCGGCTCAATCAGGTTCAGAGCGGCCAGCGAAGATATGGTCACCAGGCCGGGCTGAAAGCCCAAAGCTCGAAACGGCGCTTCATAACGCCCGACGATTTCAGAAGACATCAAAGCGGTTACCACTTCAACCTTGGCTTGCCCCGCGTGGCGCGGGCGATTTTGCATCGCGAAACTGACTGCGGCTGCGTCCACATCGAAAGGCACGCTTTTCTTCATGCGAAAGCGTATCAGCGCACGCTGCTCTTCGTGGTCATCCGGAAAGGCGTCGAAATCGAGCACGGCGATTCGAGCGCAGTAATCCGGCAGAATGAGCGCGGCTCTCCGCCTGCCGTTGGGCGGCGCGATGGAGCGGATGCTTTCCTGCAACACGTGCGGCTGCTGGAAATTCTCGTGGGCCGGCGAGGGCACCAGAACTCCCGGCTCTAAGGACGTGAATTCCACCAGCGCCGGCTGTGCGATGCGGGCGAAGGCGATGCCTTCTTCCGACAATTCGAACGCGTGCGTGGGCGGCGGATCCTTTAAAATGTTGGCGAACAGGCGCATGTCAGCGGCGGCATCATCCTTCGATGAACGTCACCTTGTTGATCTCCTTCAATGTCGTTATTCCGGAGCGCGCCTTTTCGAGCGCCGATTCCCGCAGGAAGGTCATGCCTTCGTCGCGCGCCACGCGCTTGATCTCTGACGCGGGGCGCTTGTCGAGAATCATTTCGCGGATATGCTCGCTTAGATCGAGCAGTTCATGGATCGCGGTTCGGCCGCGGAAACCGGTGCCGCCGCATTCAAAACAACCGGGTCCTTCATAGAAGGTGATGTTCTGCCACTGGTCGGGATTCAATCCGCTCTCTATCAAATACGAGTCGGGATATTTCACCGGCGCCTTGCAGTAGGTGCAGGTGATGCGTACCAGCCGCTGCGCCAGAATGCAGTTGAGCGCGGAAACGAAGTTATACGGTTCCACGCCCATGTTGAGGAATCGGCCCAGCACGTCCAGCACGTTATTGGCGTGCACGGTGGTGAATACCAGGTGGCCGGTGAGGGCGGCGTTGATGGCGATCTGCGCGGTCTCCTGGTCTCGGATTTCACCCACCATGATCTTGTCCGGATCGTGGCGCAGGATGGAGCGCAAGCCGCGCGCGAAGGTCAGGCCCTTTTTCTCATTTACCGGAATCTGCGTGATGCCCTTGATCTGGTATTCCACCGGGTCTTCAATAGTGATGATCTTGTCTTCGTCGTTCTTGATCTCACTGACGGCGGCGTACAGCGTAGTGGTTTTACCGGAGCCGGTGGGGCCGGTGACCAGCACCATTCCATACGGTTCCTTGATGTAGCGCCGGAATTTCAGCAGATCGATATCGGAAAAGCCGACCACTTCGAGCGAGAGCTTGGCGAACTTCTCGCTCATCGACTCTTTGTCGAGCACGCGCAGCACGGCGTCCTCGCCATGGATGGTGGGCATGATGGAGACGCGGAAATCGATCAGGCGCGTCTTGTAGCGGACGCGGAAACGCCCGTCCTGGGGGATGCGGCGCTCGGCGATGTCCAGTTCGCTCATGACCTTGATGCGGGAAATGATGGTGGAATGCCAGTCCTTCGAAATGGGCGGCATGGCGTAATGCAGCACGCCGTCGATGCGGTACTTGATGGCTACTTCCTGGTCGCGCGTCTCGATATGAATGTCGCTCGCGCGCCGCTCCAGCGCGTTGAAGATGGTGGTGTCCACCAGCTTGATCACCGGCGCGATGTCGCTGTCGGCGGTCAGCTTGTCGATCGAAAGTGTTTCGTCCTGATTCTCTTCTTCACCGATGACATCCAGCGTGAAGCCCTCGGTCACTTCTTCCAGCACGCGTTGCGACTGCTCGGTTTTCTTGAGCAGATCGGAGATTTGCGAGAGCGTGGCGACTTTCACGTGCAGCTTTTTTTGAAGCAGCACGGAAAGCTCGTCGATCAGGGTCAAATTGCGCGGATCGGCCAGCGCGATATCCAGGTGCCCGTTCTGCGATTGGATGGGCACGAAGTTGTAGCGGAACATCAGGTCCACTGGAACGGAGTGGAACAGCTCGTGATCGATGCGGACTTCGCGCAAATCCACAAACTCGCAGCGGTAACGCGTCGCCAGAGTTCTGGCTTGGCCGATTTCGTCGGCGGCGTCGACGGGGCGGGGACGGTCGCTAATTGCCATTTGGGACTCCGTGGCGCACGCACTCCTGCGTGCCGCGTTCACAATCGTGTGAACGCTTGGCTGGGTTCCCGGCAGGTGTTCGCATGAGTGCGTGCGCCACTGGTGCTTTCATCATTGGTCTCATCACAGTAATCCGGGGTCTCATCAAAGTATCCGGCTCATCGGAGTGTATCCGCTAGCGAGAAGATAGGGAGGTAAAGGGCTACCAGCACAAACGTAACGAAGCAGCCCATAAAAATCATGATGGCCGGCTCGATCAATGACAGCGCCGCGCTCATGCGGGTGTTGACGTCGTCTTCATAAAACTCCGCCACGCTGGCCAGCATCTGCGGCAGCGCGCCGGTGGACTCGCCCACCTCTATCATGTCGATCGAGAGCGGCGGAAAGATCTTCGTCTCGGCCAGCGAGCCCGACAACGATTCGCCTTCCTTGACCTTCTGGCTGGCTTGGACCAGCGTGGTCTTCAACAACCGCGTGCCCAGCGAGCTGGCCGCCGTTTCGAGCGCCTGCAGGAGCGGAATGCCGCCCACCAGCAAAGTGCCGAGTACCCGGGCAAATTGCGCCACTTGGTATTTGATCCAAATTTCCCCCGCCACCGGCGTATACAGCCGCCACCGGTCCACGGTTAGCTCGCCCTTATCGGTCTTCGCCCAATAACGGAAGAGCAGCGCCGCCACCACCAAGCCCAGAAAACCGGCCAGGACATAACCGCGCGCCGTTGTTCCCACGGCGATCAGAATCCGAGTAGCGGCCGGTAACGTCGCCGACATGCTGCTATACAGTTCGGCGAACTTCGGCACCACGAAGGTCACCAGGAAAACCATCAGGCACATCACCAGAACGATCAGCAAGGTCGGATACACGAGCGAGAGGATCAGCTTTTTGCGAACCGCCAGAGCCAGCTTCTGATAATGAATAAAGCGGTCCAGCACCTCACCCAGCGCGCCGCTCTTCTCGCCCGCCAGTACGGAGGTAACGTACATGGGCGGAAACACGCCTTGGTTGCCAAAGGCATCCGACAGAAGCGCGCCGTTCTTCACTTCCGCGCGCACCGCTTTGATGTGCGGCGCCAGCTTGGCGTCGGTGAGGCGTTCCGAGAGAAGATCCAGCGCCTTGAGAATCGGCAGACCCGCCCGGATGAGCGTAACAAATTGCTGATTGAAGATCAGGAACTTCTCGAGATTGATCTTCCTCTTGCGCCCCCCGCCCATGGAGACGCCGGCAATTTCGCGCCGCGGGCGAATGGAATAGATCAGGAAACCTTGTTGGGAATAACGGTCGCGCAGCTCTTTTTCTGAGCCGGCTTCGGCTACCTGCTGATGCACTTCGCCGCGCGGATCGGCGTACTTGAGGACAAATTCAGCCATTACTGAGTTCCCTCGGCGACCATCGTAGCGCCCGCCGGCATCTGGAACTTGAACAGCGCATCGTTCACCGGCGGATTCAGTTTTTCCTGCTCGAACTGGAAGGTGAGGATGGACTGGTCCTGCCCGTGAATCACCAGCCGGCGGATGGTATAGACGGGCGCGATCAACATTTCGACCTTCTCGTACGGCAGCTTGTCGTCCTTGGCCGTCGCGTTGAGGATATAATTTGCGCCTTCCCGCTTCACTTCAAAATTGCGAAATTCTTTCGCGAAATCCAGCTTACCCAGCAGAAACGCCAGCGGCGCGCGCATGTCCTCGCTGGCCTTCAGCTTGCTCTTCTCGACGCGATTCGAGTCGGGCGTGTAGAGGTAGACGTCCTTGCCGTCGGAAAGAAAAAGCTTGCCGGCCGGAGCGGTGTAATCCCAACGCATGCGGCCAGGCTTGCGCAGCGTCAACTGCCCGGTTTCACTCTTGCGCGCCCGTCCCTGAACCAGGTAGGACTCATTGAAACCGACCTGCAGTGTCTTGGCGCGGTTGTAGTGCTGCTCAATGCCCTTGAGCAACACATTGACCTCCATGTCCGCCGCCTGAAGACACACAGACAGCACGAACGCTAGCGCGAGGCGCTTCACAATAGCTTTGACGTACGGAATCGGGGGGATGTGCAGGGCCAAGTTTCTAGTTTCTCGTTTTCGGTTGGTAGTTTGCGGGGAGGTCCTGCTTCCATTGTAAGTCATTGATTTCGTAAACCATAATGGGGAGGTGGCTAAGACGAAAGCGACCGAGGAGGCATTGGCGGCGATCCATGCCATCCAGCAGGCGCCCGAACAGTTCGATCTGAAGCGCGATCTGGCCCCTTTCTTGAGCCGTAAGAGCAATCACGTAGTGGCGGCTGCGGCCACCTTAGCCGAACGACTAGAACTGGCCGGACTGGCCCAGGAACTGGTGGACGCTTTCCTGATCCTGATGACCGATCCCGCCCGTCGCGACCCGGGATGCAAGGCGACCATCGCGATCGCACAAGCGCTGGCCGCGATGGAGCATCCGGCGTCGCGAGTGTATTTCGCCGGAATCCGGCATGTACAGATGGAAGGTAGTTTCGGCCCGCCAGTGGATGCCGCGGCCCCGCTGCGTGGCATTTGTGCTCAAGGCCTGGCGTTGATGGGTCATCCCGATGCTTTGCTTGAATGCGTGTCGCTGCTGGTGGATGCCTGGATTCCGGCGCGAGTGGGCGCGGTTCGCGCGATCGCGAATGCCGGACGTCCCGAGGGCGTGCTGTTGCTTCGGCTGAAGGCGCTGGCCGGCGACCAGGAGGCGGAGGTCACTGCTGAGTGTTTCGCGGCGCTGCTGCGTCTGGCGCCGCCTGACTCGCTCGAATTCGTGGCGAATTTCCTGCGCGGCGACGAAGCGATCGCGGAAGGAGCGGCCCTGGCCTTGGGTGAATCCCGACTAGCAGTTGCTTTTCCGGTGCTACGAGAAGCCTGGAGCGGAATCGCGCAGGCCGAGCGCCGGCGAACGCTGCTGCTGGCCATGGCGATGTTACGGCTGGATGAAGCCGTGGAGTTTCTGCTCACCCGGCTCGCCGAGGATAGCGAACGTGCCGCGGAAGACGCGATACGGGCGCTGGCGATCTACAGCCGCGATGAAACCGTCCGCAGCCGGATGGACCAGATCCTCGAGAAGCGAGCCAGCCGAGCGTTGCGGGCGGTGTTCGACCGAGAGTTCAGTCGCTGACACAAAGCAGTTAACGACGCGTTTGGGCTGATGCTTCTAAAAAAAACGGCTTCTCAGATCGAAGGGCGCTCTGTTGGTGAACAAAGAGCACGTCCACCTGGAAAGCGGTTTCGTCGCTCTGCCGCCGGTGCATGGAACAGAAGTCATAGGCTAAAAATTGCCGCGCGGCCATAAACGATACGACATCAGAAAAGCCAGGCGCTCCGATGTTGTAGGGCAATAGAGAAACTTCGAGCAGAATTACCTCGACCTGCCGCAGCGTATCCGTTGCGCCGCGCAAAACTTCGAGTTCATAGCCCTGCACGTCGGCTTTTAGCAGGATCGGTCCCCTCAGTTGCCGTGCAGCCACCACCTCGTCCAAAGTCTTCATCGGCAGACGCGTCAGCCGTTCGCACTTGTTCTGAAATTGCTCCAGGACCGATGACCCGCCGTGATCGTCCATATGGAACGGGACTGCGTCGGAATCAGTGCTGCCGAGCAGGGCCTGTTCGAGGGAAATCAAGTCGCTACACAAGCTGCTCAGCCGTTCCTGCTTGTTTGGCTGGGGTTCGATCATGAGAAACTTCGCTTCGGGCCAGATCGCTTGGGTGCGTGTGGTCCATTCTCCGACAAATGCCCCGATATCGATTACGCTGGCCGGCGTGAAACCGCACCGTTTCAGGTTCTCAAGGCTCCACCACATCGAAACACCCGAGGCGTAGCGGTGCTTAAGGTTGTCGTCTACAATACGGGATGACAGCCGAAAAAGGTCATCATGTATCCGAACCGGCACGACAGATCTAAGAGTACTTACAAGCTTAGTAGACATGATAGTCCTGTACGTAACAGTATCGCCCAGACGACTCTGCCTTGCAAATGCAATTGCGCTTACACTTCTGCGTCACTCTCTCGCAGCCGTCCACGCCGTCAAATCGAAGACGAAAAGCCGACTCGAGTTGTCCTCCGGCAATAACATTAAACGGCTTCCCCGAATAGCCATGCCTTCGCGCGTGTACAAGACGCCGCGATCATTCTTGCTCGCAGTCAGCCTTCGCGCCAGATTCAAAGCAGGAAAATCCAGCCAGTCGATCGCGCCGCTGCGATCCGCGAGATTTCCCGATGCGACGATTCTGCCGGAGTCGAACTTCATGTCCTGATACGCGTTCCCAGTGATGCTGGGCACTTGACGGATAAGCTTCCCGCGACGGTCCCAGAAATAAAATTCCTTGCTATCCCAATTCCCTCCGATCAGGAATTCCGGAGTGGCAGCGACGCAGCCGATGTGATCGGCTACCTCGAATTGAAATTCCAGCTCCAGCGTGCGCTGGCTGCGTTTCTGGATCACGGCGCTACTCTTGGGGCGATATTCGGCCACAGGAATCCACAGCGACCCCGCGTCGGCCTGGATGCCGCCCGGATGAAACCGGTTCGAATCGCCGATCTCGACCTCGCGCGCGAGCTCGCCGGTGGCCAGGGAGAATTCTTGCAGCCAGCCTTTGCGTCTGGCGGTATCCACCGACGTCACCCACAAACTTCGATCGTCGAAATCGATGCCTTGCACGTGATGCGTCGCGCCTTTCAGCTCCAGCACGCGGGTGAGTTTGAAATCCGCGAGGCTAGCGGCGGGCGGCTGCGGGGCCAATTGAAAGCCGAACAAGAACAACATCGGAACCAGGATCAGAACGCGCATGCTCTGCATTATGTACTGTTGGTGGACAGATTCACCACTCTGTTGCGTTGCATTTACCCAGGCGCAACATAAGAAGGTATATACTTACGTCAAGTTCCGAAAGGGGATTCTAGTATGCAACGCAATCCAAGTCAGATCGCGCTACGCGCACTCTCGTTGATTCTGCTCATCGCACTCTCTACCACCATTAGCTTGGGCCAATTCGAGACCGCCACACTCACAGGAACCATCACGGATTCGGCTGGAGCCGTGGTTCCGGGAGCCGCGGTCAAAGCTGTCAACGAAGCCACCAACATCGAATCGTCCGCTGTGTCGAATGGCGAAGGCCGATATTTGTTTCCTAACCTGAGACCTGGTTCCTATAAAGTCACCACTTCGGCGCAAGGTTTCAAGCAATCCGTATCATCCGGCGTGGTACTGCAGGTGAATCAAGCGGCCCGTGTGGATATTCAACTTACCGTCGGCGCCGTCACCGAACAGATCAATGTTACAGCTGAGGCGCCGATACTCGACACCGAGTCGGCCAGCCGCGGCGCGGTGATTGATCAGACCAAGATGGTGGAACTTCCTCTCAACGGCCGCGACTACAATCAGCTCGCGCTACTCTCGCCGGGCGTGCTGAGCCCCACTCCGCGGCTACAATCGGTGGGCTTCAAGGGCGTGTTCAACGTTAACGGGAATCGCGCGTTTCAGAATGCTTTCCAGTTGGATGGCGTCGACAACACATCCTACTCGAATAGCTTCCGGGGTCTCAATGCTCAGATCGTCCAGCCCTCGGTGGAAGCCCTCTCGGAGTTCAAGATTCAGACCAATGCATACTCGGCCGAATTTGGACGTAGCGCGGGCGCGCTGATCAACGCCGTGGTTAAATCGGGTGGCAACGACGTCCACGGCACGGTGTACGAATTCCTCCGCAACAGCCAACTGGATGCCAGCAACTTCTTCGCCAACAAAGCCGGCCTGAAGAAACCGTTCCGTCAACGCAATCAGTACGGCGCGGCAGCCGGCGGGCCGATCATCAAGAACAAAACCTTCATTTTTGGCGACTACGAAGGCCTGCGCGACGCGGCC
>JBGPSX010000036.1:0-14857 GCA_041490325.1 Bryobacteraceae bacterium
AAATTCGCCGAGACGATTCACACTTCCGGAACCGACCTGCTGGCGTTGATCAACGACATTCTGGATTTGAGCAAGATCGAATCCGGCAAGATGGACGTGGAAGTGGGCGGCGTTCGCTTCACCGAATTGGAAGAGTACTGCTTCCGCACTTTCCGGCACGTGGCCGATGGAAAGGGTCTCGACTTTACGGTGGAGCTGGGCGCCGCCATGACGGCCGAAGTGATGCGCACCGACGCCAAGCGCCTGCAACAGGTATTGAAGAATCTGTTATCGAATGCGCTCAAGTTCACCGAGAGCGGCACGGTGCGCCTCAATATCGATCGCGCCAGCAGCGGCTGGAACCCGATCAATTCGATCTTGAGCCGCGCCAAGTCAGTGATCGCGTTTTCGGTGGTGGACACCGGTATCGGCATTCCGTCCGACAAGCAGCGAATCATTTTTGAAGCATTCCAGCAAGCGGACGGAACCACCAGCCGCAAGTATGGCGGTACCGGACTCGGCCTTTCCATCAGTCGAGAGCTGGCGCGATTGTTGGGCGGCGAGATCCGCCTGCAAAGCACTCCAGGTATCGGAAGCGTCTTCACGTTGTATCTGCCTCAAACCTACATCACGCCGGCTCAGCAACCGAGAAGCGAGGCTCTGCTGACCACACCGGTTCTGTTGGAGCAGGCCGCGATGGTAACGCCGCCGAACGCCGAGGTGGGCATGATTCTTCCGCCGACTCAGTTGCCCGCTGAGCAATTAGTGGAGGATCTGGTCATCGACGACGACCGAAATCTGATCGAGCCCGCCGATTCCGTCTTATTGATTGTTGAAGACGACATCACGTTCGCGCGAATCCTGGTCGATATGGCTCACGACCGGGGACTGAAGGCGCTGGTGGCATTGCGGGGGAGCAGCGCCATGACGCTGGCTCGGGAATTCAAGCCCGGCGCGATCACGTTGGACATCAATCTACCGGATATGGCTGGATGGACCATCCTGGATCGAATGAAGCACGATCCGGCGACGCGACACATTCCGGTTCACATCATTTCCGGAGACGAGAACCGCCGCCGCGGCATAGCGCTCGGCGCCATGACCTATCTCGAGAAATCCGTAACGAACGAATCGCTGGCGGAGGCGTTCGCCACTATTGAACACTCGGTCCAAAAGCGTGTGAAGAAGGTGCTGGCGGTTTGCGGGGATGATGACATACGAGAAGTCATGCTTACGAACATCGCCGCGCCGGATCTGGAACTGATTCGCGCCGACAGCGACTACGAAGCGGTGGGCGCGTTGAAGGAGCAGTACATCGACGGCATCGTGATCCATCTTCAATTGCGAGGTATTGCGCCCATGGATCTCATTGCGGAGATCCAGGCGCAAATCGGCCCATACGTTCCGCCGATCATCCTGGTGTGCGACCGGCCGCTCACCGCGGACGAAGAGCTGGATCTGGAGCGCTCCTTGCGGGCCGGCGTGGTCCGGCTGGTGCAGACCCAGGAGCGCCTGCTGGATGAATCGGTTCTGCTGCTGCATCGGGCGGAGGCGGACCTGGACGACCGGCAGCGCCGTGTCCTGGAGCAACTGCGTGAAACCGACTCTACTCTGCTGGGCAGAAAGGTGCTGGTAGTGGACGATGACGTCCGTAACATCTTCGCCCTGACCAGTCTGCTCGAAGACCACAACCTCAAAGTTGTGCACGCCGAGAACGGGCGCGCCGGCATTGAGCTGCTCAAGAGGATACCGGACGTCGATCTGGTCCTGATGGACATCATGATGCCGGAGATGGACGGCTACGAAACGATGAAAGCAATCCGCGAGGTTCCGGAGTTGCGCTCGCTGCCCATCATCGCGCTCACCGCGAAGGCCATGAAGGGCGATCGCGCCAAGTGCATCGAAGCCGGCGCGTCCGACTATATCACCAAGCCGGTGGATCTCGAACAGCTCTTCTCGGTGCTGCGCGTCTGGGTTGGCCGCGGCCATGAAGTCACTCAGGCGGCCATGCCTGGTGTGTAGGATAAAGGTGAACCGGCTGCCAGCAAGGAAGGCATGATTCCAACTCCAGCGCAATCGCAACCAGAGCACGCGGTTCAGGATCGAATGAAGATCCTGCTCGTGGATGACACCGAGGAAAACCTCATCTCGCTGGAGGCGGCGCTGGAAGGACTGGGGCAGCAACTGGTGCTGGCTCATTCCGGCATGGACGCATTGCGCCATCTGCTGGAGGACGATTTCGCCGCCATTCTCCTGGATGTGAAAATGCCCGAGATGGATGGCTTCCAGACCGCCGAGCTGATCCGTTCTCGAAAACGGTCGCGACACACGCCTATCCTGTTCCTGACTGGTTACAAGAGCGACGAACATCTGTTTCGCGGATATGATCTGGGAGCAGTTGATTTTCTTTTCAAGCCGATCGTGCCGGAGATCCTACGGTCCAAAGTCGGCGTCTTCGTGGAATTGAGCCGAAACAACGCGCTGTTGCGCCGCCAGACCGAAGTTCTCAGCAAGGCCGAGCTGAAGTTCCGCTCGCTGCTCGAAGCCGCGCCCGACGCCATGATCATCAGCGCCGAGGATGGCTTGATCAGTCTCGTCAATTCGCAGGCGGAGATGATGTTCGGTTCCCGCCGGGATGAACTGATCGGCCAGAACATTCGCGTCATGGTGCCCGGCTGGAGCTGCGATTCTTCATCCGCCGCCGGGCCGGCCTCACCCAAAGAGCTTTGGGCCATGCGGAAGAACGGGTACGGCTTCCCGGTGGAGATCAGCTTGAGCCCGCTCCAGACCGAGGAAGGGCTGCTGCTGACATCCGCCATTCGCAATACAACGGAACGCAAACGTACCGAAGAAGCGATTCGAGAATTGAACACTACGCTCGAGCTGCGCGTGGCCGAACGTACTCAAGAGTTAGTGCAATCCAATGAAGCCTTGCGGCAATCGAATGATGACTTGAACCAGTTTGCCTATGCCGCCAGTCACGATCTGCAGGAGCCGTTGCGCATGGTCGCGCTGTACAGCCAGATGCTGCAGCGCAGGTACGGCCACAAGCTGGATGGGGAGGCCGATCAGTTCATCTCCTACGTGGTCGGCGGAGCAAAGCGGATGGAGATGCTTCTGAAGGACCTGCTGGCCTACTCGCAAACCGGATCGTCGAATGAGGGGCCACCGCAGCCGGTGGATTGCGCGGACGTCACCCGCAAGGTACTTCTCAATCTGCAGGCTTCGGTGGAGCAGACTGGAGCCGTGATCACCTGGGATGAATTGCCAATCGTGCAGGCGCATGAGATCAGGTTGGTCCAGCTACTGCAGAATCTGGTCGGTAATGCGATCAAGTACCGCGGCGCGGAACCGCCCAAGGTTCACATTGGGGTGGAACGGCGCGAGACCGACTGGCTGTTTTGGGTCCGCGACAACGGCATCGGCATAGATCCCGAGTATGCGCAACAAATCTTCGGGATCTTCAAGCGGCTGCACGGGCAGAATTATCCGGGGACCGGGATCGGGCTGGCCATTTGCCAAAGGATCGTGGAAAGGTATGGCGGCCGCATTTGGGTAGAGTCGAAACGCGGGGAAGGGTCGCAGTTTTATTTCACGCTGTTGCTAACGGCGGGTGAAGCGGAGTCATCGGCAACGGCGCAGAATGTATCGGCCAGCTAAGGAAGCTGAATTACTCTAAACCGCTTCCTCTGGGCGCGGCTCAGAATGGACTCTTACGTATGAATCGACTCTTACGCATAAATTGCTGTTACACATGCACTGCCTCTAGCTGAGCCGTGACCAAAGGGAGCGGTACTAATGCTCTGGACGCGCGGCTGTGTTCAGAAACTCCACAATATCCAGATACCCTGCTGCTTCGGCGACGCGCAGGGGTGTCAGTCCGCTGGCAGTCACTCGGCCGACGTCCGCACCCGCCTGGACCAGTTGGCGGACCACTTCAGCTTGGCCCATGGCCGCCGCTGCGTGCAACGCCCCGATGCCGGTTTGATCGGCGGCATTGATATCGGCGCCACACCTCAGTAGCAGAGTGACAGCGTCGGGATTGCTGTTTACGGCCGCCATCAATGCCGTCACGCCTTCGCGCGTCTGGCCGTTCACGTCTGCGCCGGATTGAATCAACAGGGCGGCGATTTCGTTGTGATGCCGGACCACGGCTGCGATCACGGGCGTTATGCCGGCTTGTCCGGCGGCACTGGGATTCGCTCCGCCCTCCAGCAGCGCCTTTACAGCCTGAATGTGACCGCCTAGCGTGGCCGCGAGCAGCGGCGTGTTTCCGCCAGCGTCGCTCGCTTCGGCATTCGCCCCTTTCGCCAGAAGCATCGGAATAGCCTCAGCATTTCCACTCGCGGCCGCGGCGACCAGTACCGGCCGGCCGTTCTCATCCAGACAGTTTGCGTCCGCGCCGTTTTCGAGCAGGACCCAGGTCGCTGCCGCGGTAGCGGCAATGGAGGCCGACAGCGCGGTCAGTCCTGATTTGCTCTTGGTGTGGATGAATGCGCCATTGGCAATCAGCGAACAGACCACTTCCACACGGCCGTTCACGGCAGCGCCAATGAGCGGCGTTACGCCACGATCGTCAATCGCGTTCACGTCCGCACCGGCGGAAACGAGCGCCTCTACCACCTCGGTGTGTCCCTCGATCGACGCAGCCAAAAGAGCGTTCACGCCGCTGCGCGTTTTTTCCTGATGGTTCGCGCCCTTCTGCAACAGCAGCCGTACCACGCCGCCGTGACCCTGCGTCGCAGCCATGATGAGGACAGTGGCGTCGTCCTTGTAGCGCGTTTTCAGGTCGGCGCCCTGGACCAAGAGCAACTGGACTGCGTCCGTCCAGCCTTCGACCGCGGCAGCCAGCAGCGGCGTGGCCCCGTTCTTCAGCCGCATATTTGCCTTGGCCCCTCGATCAAGCAGCGACCGTATGCGCTCGACGTCACCCGTCGCGGAGGCGCGAAGCAAGTCAAGATCGCGTTGTGTCGCCATACGTCGCCAAACCGATTATTCCGCTGTACCGAGGATCTGAGCCTTCTCTTGCAAATCGTCGTAAAAAACCGAAAATGCCTCACTCTGCCAGAGAATGTTGATCAATCCGGAACGCGCCACTGTGCCCTCCAGCTCGATCACTACGTCGGCGGGGATCTCAATCAGTACTCCGGTCGGATTGCGAAGCGTGCTGCCTGGATGTTCCTCTAGCTTTACGGCGGGGAGGGGTTTGGAAACTTTGTAACGAACTCTTGGCTTCTGCGAGCGCATGATCCCTAACTCCTTGTGGGAAGTTCGCTTCGCTCAGAATAGCACGGCGCTCCCAAGCACGGCGCTAGGGAAAGTACGCGAAAGCTCCCAATAGGATATACTTGCTCGCCGGAAGGGTAGGGGAAATGCGAAAAGCCATTTGTTCCAGTTTTGTCTTTGCCATGATCGCGGCAGCACAGCCGCAGATCGGGTACGTCGATATATTCGTCGCGAAAGTTAAACCCGAAAAGCGTCCTGAGTTCGATGCCTTGGGTAAGAGAATTGCCGATGCCAATCGGAAAAATAAGGGCGACAACTTCACCTGCAGCGAAATCGTGTACGGTGAACAGAACACTTTCTTCTTCACCAGCGCGCGAGCGAATCTGGCAGGCATCGACGAAGGCACTAAAGCCTTCGAAAGCGCTCTCGGAAAAACTTTCGGCGCAACCGCCGGCAAAGTCATGGAGGATGTGAACCGCTGCCTGATCAGCTCGCACGGTGAACTGCGGCGCGTGCGCACGGATCTCAGTTCCGGGTCAGCGGAACCGAGCGCCTTGTTCAAAGCCGTCGGCGAGTCGCGTTTCGTGCGCACTGCCATCGTGCGTGTCCGGCCGGGGCGAGGACCGAACTTCGAAGAGCAACTGAAGATGACCCAAAGCCTGGGGAGTCAAATGCGGTTGGTCAGTCAATCCGCGGCGGGGCAAACCGCGACCATCTACTACATCACCGGCTTCGGCAAATCGATGGCCGACTTGGACACCCCAACGCTGCCGCAATTGCTCGGGAACCAGTATGCACAGTACAGCAAGATGTCGGCGGAGAACGTGCTGGGAGTCGAGACCATCATCAGCCGCTACGTGCCGGAGTTGAGCAATCCGCCGGAGGCGATCGCGGCGGCGGATCCGGGATTCTGGAACCCGAAGCCTAAGGCTGCGCCGGCCAAACCGAAAGCCGCGCCGCCCACGGGGAACTAGAGCCCGGCATTCACGGGAGTGAGAAAAATCGGCCGACCGCTCCGTCATCGATACGGCTCTGTTGACGTTTTTCTCATTCCCGAGAGGTCAACTCGGATCATAATCAGTCTCGAAGCAGGAGCAACCCATGATTGACAGAAAGCCTTCTCGTCGTGAAGTTATCGAGAACTGCATATCTCGAGGACTGTTGCTAGCCGGCGTGCCGATGGCGTCATCCAGTCTCTTCTCGCTCTGGGCCCAAACCGAAAATCAGGCTCACAAACCAACTCCCACCGAAGTCCTGGGGCCCTTCTTCAAGAAAGGCGCGCCCAATGCTTCACTGCTCCGGGCCGCCGGCGATCCTGGCTTCCCGCTGCACGTTTCCGGCAAAGTGACCAACACGCGCGGAGAGATCGTGCACGGGGCTCAGATCGATATCTGGCAGACCAATCATCAGGGTTTCTACGACCTGCAGGGTTTCCGCTACCGGACCAGGCTGGTCCTGGAATCGGCCAGTGAATACGCGATTGAAACGGTGTTGCCCGGTCACTACGATGACCGCCCCGCGCAGCACATTCACTACATGATTTCGGCGCCAGGACACAAGCCTCTTATCACGCAACTGTATTTCGCTACCGATCCGTTCTTCGAAGGCGACCCCGACAAGAATTACCGCAAGCGCTCCATCGTTTCGCACCGCGATCTGGTTCGCCCAGTGATGCTGTTCGAACAACCTGGAGCCGCACATGCAACCGTGGATTTCGGCATCTGTTTGGAAAAGGCCTGACATGCGCGCAGTGCTGATGCTAGTGTTCCCTACTCTCGCCATAGCGCAGACCGTGGCAGGCGACCGGGTCATTGCATCCGACTCACCGATCGAGGCAGTCAGCTTTTCAGCGGACGGAAGGTCCATCGCGGCAGCCTGCCAGGACCATCAGGTCCGGTTCTGGAACGCCCGAACCGGAGAGTTCCAACGCGCGGTTGCTTTCAACAAGGAAGACGTCAGGCCGTCCATATCGGATCGCGCCGATTTGCTTGTAACCACCGGACCGGACGGAGCTATCGTCATGCGGGACCTCGAAACCGGGCGGACGATTCGCCGTTTCAGCGGCCCGGCCCGTGCTCCGCGCGAGATCGCCTTTTCTCCGGATCGCAAGCTGATCGCCGGTGCGGGCTTGGCCCGAATCGATGGCAGCGAAAATACGGTGACGGTGTGGGATGCATCCGGAACGAAGCTGCGGGCGTTGCAGGCCGGGCTCGGCGGGGTCTCCGCCCTGGCGTTTTCTCCGGACGGCGCGACGCTTGTTGCCGCCGGTTTCGACACCAATCTCCGCGCCTGGCGCGCTCGCGACGGAGAGCTGTTGCGTTTGATCGAAGATCCGCCACTGGCCATGTTTGCACTGGCTTTCTCGCCGGATGGGAACTACCTGGCCACCGCCGGAGCGGATCGCAACGTGTACTTGTGGGATACCAAGACCTGGAACATGGTACGCAAGTTGACTGGCCAACCAGAAATGATTTCCGCGATGGCCTTCTCGCCCGACAGCCGGATCTTACTGACCGGCGGTTTTAGCGAGTTCACGCTGCGCAATCCGGTGCAGGTGGTCTTTTGGGAGCTTGCTTCAGGAAAGATACTGCGCAGCGAGCAGTCGTCACACAGGGTCGAGTCCGCTGCGTTCTCGCCCGACGGAACGCAGGCCGCGACAGCCAGCGATCGCACCGTCAGCATATGGGCTGTCGCAGCAGCGGCCAAACCCTAGAGTCCGGATCAACCGATTTTCGCGATCAACTCCCGGGTGGTTTCCGCCGTCTGGCCGGAAAGCCCGCGCGCGAGGGCAGTGCGCAGCTCCGCCTTGGCTGCGTTCTTGTCGCCTTTCTGAAATAGCGCAACTCCGAGGTGATAGCGGTAACCCGCGTCGTCCGGATACTTCCGCACCAGGTTATTCAGGATCTGGATGGCTCCGTCGTTCAGATTCTTCTTTACGTAAATCCATCCCAGCGTGTCGTCAAACCGCGGATTATTCGGGGTCTGCCGTTGCGCCTTCTCGATCAGTTGCATGGCCTGGTCGAGATTGCCGCCCGTGTCGGCCAGCAGAAACGCCAGATTATTCATAAAAACGGAATTCTGAGGATCCAACGCGAGCGCCTCCTGGTAAGTGCTCTTGGCTTTTTCTCGCTGGCCGGATGCATCTTCGAGCAGCGCCAGGGCCGCTATGATGGAGCCGTTCTTCGGAGCCATGGCACGCGCTTTGGCGAGCTCGGCTATAGCGTTCTTCACATCGCCCTTGGCCTGGCAAATCTGCGCGAGACTGAGCTGGAATTCGAGACTCTTGGGGTTCCGCTCCACGAGCCACCGGTATCCATCCAGCGCGAGGTCGAGCTTCCCGCCTGCTTGCGCCGCCGCCGCTAGCAAAGTGTGCAACTGCTCGGAGTCCGGCGAGTGCTTCAGCTCCGTTGTCAATGCCTGGAGCGCCTTATCGAATTCCTTGCGTGCCACGTAAGAGCGCGCCAGTCCCTCCAGCGCGCGCGTATCTTTTTGCCCGGGATGATAGAGCTTTTGAAACAGCGCTTCGGCATCGCCATATTTCTTCTCGCCGAGGTTCAGTAATCCAAGCTGCAACTGAATGTCGGTGGACTGCGGATACTCGCGTGCCAGGCGGTTCATCTCGGCGCGTGCCGATGCATAGTTGCCGGTGCCCATCAGTGCTATCGCGCGCCACAGTCGGGCCTGCGGATTGTTCGCTTTGAACGTGAGGAGACTATCGGCATAGCGCAACATTTCCTCGTATTGACGTCTCTTCTCGCACACTTGCACTAATGCGATTCGAGCCTGTATCGATGCCGGCCGCACCTTGAGAGTTTCCAAGTACTGATTGCGCGCGCCATCCAGGCCGCCCTTCCGTTCCATCGTAAGACCCAACTCGTATCGCAGCACCGCATCAGATGGATTCTGACTTGAAAGTTCATTGAGCTCGGCGAGCGCGGTCTCGAGCCGTTCCGGCTGGCCGCTCTGCCGCCACAGAATCGCACGCATGGTCCGGCTGTCCTTGTCCTTCGGATCCGACTTCAACAATTCGTCCAACGTCTGAAGCGCCTCCTCGCGTTTCTGCTGGGCGATCAATACACTCGCAATCTTCTTAAAGTACGCGGTCTTGTTTTTTGGATCCGATTGCAGCCCGGCCCGAAAGTGTTCGAGGGCCTGGTCCGGATTCTTCAAGGTCGCGTAGAATTCGCCCACCTTGAGATGTCCGTCCGGAAAATCCTTAGGATCACTGAGTATCTGTTGCAAGGCGTTTTCCGAAGCGGCGATATTTCCTGTGGCCTTGTAGTGGAAGGCAAGCTGCAAGATGACGTTCGCATCTTTGGGACGATTGCTGAGCCTTAGCTTTAGAATTCTCTCGCCGTCGGCGAAGCGCTTTTCCGCCTGATAGTGCCTGTAGAGCAGGTCGTATGCGAGCGCGTAGTCCTTATGCTTCTGTAACAGCGCTTCGGCGAGTTGCACGCCCGCGGTGGTCTCATTCTCCTGAAACAAGACTTCCACCAGTGGGATCACCGTTTTCGGTTCCATCGGCTTGATCGCATTGGCTTGGCGTAGCGCCGCTTCGGCATCTTTCCATCTGCCCTCTGATTTGGCGATATTGCCCTTGAATCTCAGCCCATCATAGGAACGCGGATCTTTTCGGAGAAGCTGCCCGGAGATTTCGTTGATCTTGTCGTACATGGCCTTGGGCCGGCTCGGTTCGGCCAGATAGACTGCCAGGTTGAATTCGGCAACTTCGACTTTCACATCCTCGCGATTCGGCAGCAAGTTCTCGGCGTGAGACAATTCCGACGATGCTTCACTCAGATTTCCCAGCTTCAGGTTTGTCAATCCAAGTCGATAGTGCGCTTCGCCTGATTGGCCGTCCTTCTGAATCGCTTTACGGTAGTTGATGGCTGCGTCGGGATACTTACCTTCGCTGAACAGTTTGTTGCCGTGTTCGATGTAAAAGTTGACGCCGTGACCGCACCCGGATACCGTTAGCACCAGTGCGGCAGTCACGAGGGCGGAAGAGGATAACAGGATTTTCTTGTACATGATTTAGGTGCTGGAAGTCCTACCCGATGCTAACTTCAACTCGTGACTCGGCCCAGAAGCTTGGGTACTACGGGGTACTAGATCCAACCTTAGACGCCCGGACGGCCGATCCGGCTCAGACGATACAATCCGAATGGATGCTCGCATTTAGACTGATCGGTGGAGTCGCGCTTTTGGCGATCGGCGCGCCGGGCGATCCTTCCTACCGCGCCCGGATCGAGCAGTGGCGGGAGGAACGCCAGGCCGGTCTCACGGCTGACGCGGGCTGGCTGAGCGTCGCCGGGCTGTTCTGGCTGAGGGATGGCCTCAACAGCGTGGGCTCGGGGGCCTCAAACGACATCGTGCTCCCGCGCGGGCCTGAAAAGACCGGTGCTTTCGACTTTCGCAACGGCAAGACGTTCTTTCGACCGGCGCCTGGCGTTTCGACATCGCTAAACGGAAAGCCGGTTCAATCAGCGGCAGTGCTCCGGCCCGATTCTGAGGGTAAGCCCGATCAACTACAGCTCGACGGCCTTACCATGTTCGTCATTCATCGCGGTCACCGTTACGGCATTCGTCTGAAAGATCCGCAGAGCAAGTTCCGCAAGGCTTTCACGGGTCTCAGTTGGTTTCCGGTGAACGAATCCTATCGGATCATGGCGAAGTTCGTGCCGTATAATCCCCCTAGAATGATCTCCATTCCCAACATCCTCGGCGAAACCGAGCAAGAGCCCAGTCCCGGATATGTTGAGTTCACGCTGAACGGCCGGGCTTTGCGGCTCGATCCGGTTCTCGAAGACAACCAGCTCTTCTTTATCTTTCAGGACACCACCAGCCGCCGGCAAACCTATCCTGCGGGACGATTTCTGTACGCAGACTTGCCGAAGGGTGGAATGGCCGGCGAAGTGGAGTTGGACTTCAACAAGGCTCAGAATCCGCCCTGTGCATTTACGCCGTATGCCACCTGCCCGCTCCCGCCGAAACAGAATCGCCTACCCGTTGCAATTGAGGCAGGCGAGCTGAACTACGGTCATCACGAAGCTACGCCTTAGCCGTCTATACTGGATCGCGATATAACAGGAACAAAGGACCGCTCCCTTTGGTCACGGCTCGGCTAGTGGCATTCGTTGATCTTCTCGTAGCTATGCCGGTGTGCGATATGATGTCGTTCGATATAGTCCATGAAGAAAACACTTCAACCCAATCCTGAGGAACTGCTCCCGCTGCCGGTGGCTGTGTTTCAGATCCTGATCGCGTTGGCCGATCGCGAACGCCACGGCTACGGAATCATGCAGGACATTGCCGCGCGCACCGACGAAAAAATGCGCCTGAGTCCCGGCACGCTCTACGGCTCCATCAAACGCATGCTGGAGCAAGGACTCATCCAGGAATCCGACGAGCGGCCCGATCCCGCGCTCGACGACGAACGCCGCCGCTACTACCGAATCACTCAGTTCGGCCGCCGGGTCGCAGGCGGCGAGACCGAGCGCCTATCAAAACTCGTGAGCCAGGCGGTGGCAGGTTTACTTCCGGGATCGAGGCCGGCGTAGAGGTCCAACGTGTCAATTCACCTCTATCGATTTCTATTGTGGCTCTGCCCATCGGATTTCCGGAACGAATACGGCAGGGAAATGACACGCGTGTTTCGCGATCGTTGCCAGCGGGAAGGCGCGCTGCGAGTTACGTTTGAGGCAATACCCGATCTAGCGATCACGGCTTGGAGGCAACACATGGATACTTTGAGACAGGATGTTCTGTACACCTTTCGAACGCTCCGAAAAAATCCGGGCTTCGCCCTGGTCGCGTTCCTGACGCTGGCGCTCGTGATCGGCGCCAATACTACGGTTTTCAGCGTCGTCAATGGCGTTCTGCTGCAGCCCCTGCCTTACGGAGACCCCGGCCGGCTGGTACAGCTTTACGAAAAGCGTCCCCGGCAAGGGCGCGTTCGAAACCCTGTTTCCGCTCCCGATTTCGTGGATTGGCAGAAACAGAATGCCGTCTTCGAAGGCATGGCCGCGCTGACTGGAAACGCGTTCACGCTGGGAGGCGATTCCGGACCCGAACTGATTCGCGGCGGCAGCGTGTCGCCGAATTTCTTCCAGATGCTGCATGTGGAGCCGGTGCTGGGGCGTGACTTCCTGGCTGAGGAGGAAACGCCCGGCAAAGATCGTGTGGTCTTGCTCAATCACGGGCTCTGGCTACGGCGCTTCGGCGGCGATCCGAAGATCGTGGGCCAGTCCATTCTGCTGAGCGGAACAAGCAACACAGTGGTCGGCGTGCTTCCGGATATCCCAAACGTGATCCAAAGCGAGGCGCAGATTTGGAAACCGCTGGTCCTTTCCGCGGGATTCCGTGATGGCGCATTGCCCCGCGGCGCGCATTTCCTTGCCGTATTCGCGCGGCTGAAGCCAGGCGTCTCTCTCCAACGTGCCCGCTCCGAGATGGATACGGTGGCAGGCCGCCTGGAGCGCGAGTTTCCGAATGAGAACACCGGCCACGGCATCAACGTTTTCACTTTGCAAGAGGAGATAACCGGCAATGTCCGGCCGGCGTTATTCATTTTGCTTGGCGCTGTCGGTCTGGTGCTGCTGATCGCGTGCGCCAATATTGCCAACCTGGCTCTGGTTCGCACGTCGAGGCGCCGCCGGGAAATTTCGATTCGGGCCGCGCTCGGAGCCGGAAGTGGTCGCGTAGTCCGGCAGTTGCTCACAGAGAGTGTACTTCTCAGTCTGATGGGAGGGTTAGCCGGATTTTTCCTCGCCGGGTGGGCGGTGCGAGCACTGGCGATAGCAAACCCGGGAAATATTCCGCGGCTCAAGAATATCCAGATCGACGAGCACGTGCTCTTGTTCACGCTGGCCGTCTCGCTCGTAACGGGCATCATATTCGGTCTAGCCCCGGTCCTCTACGCCCGGAGAACCAAGCTGACCGATGCTCTGAGAGATGGCGGGCGCGGCTCCACCGATTCTCTTGCGCGCAACAAACCGAGAGCCGCGTTGCTCATCGCAGAAGTTGCACTTGCGGTCGTGCTCTCCATTGGCGCCGGATTGATGCTGCAAAGTTTCGTGAAACTGTCGAATGTGAACCCCGGCTTCGATGCGGAAAACGTTCTCGCCATTGATATCGCTCTTATGGACAAAAAGTATTCCAAGGACCAGGACCGCGTGTCCTTCTTTGAGAATTTCTTGGGCCGCATGCGAAGTTTGCCGGGCGTGATCTCGGCCGGCGCCACAGTGGCTCTCCCTCTCACCGGCCGCGATTCGGGCAGCAACTTCTTAATTGAAGGACAGCCTGTGCTGCCTTACTCACAGCAACACAACGCGCGCTTCCGGGTGGTCAGTCCGGGATATTTCGAGACCATGAAAATCCCGCTCCGCTCAGGCCGCACGCTCGGAAATCAGGATGCCGCGAAGGCGCCGTTGGTCTTGGTGATGAACGAAACCATGGCCCGGCAATTCTGGCCCGATGAAAATGTTTTGGGCAAACGGATTACGATTTCCGGTGAAAACGCTTTACGCGAGATTGTCGGAGTGGTCGCCGATGTCAGGCATTATTCGCTCAATGGCGAGAGTAGACCCGAAATGTACTTCAGTCTGCAGCAGCAGCCGGTTGCTGTCATGACGGTAGTGGTGCGGACAGCTTCCGCGCCTGAGAGTCTGGAGGGAGCCGTGCGGCGCCAGCTTGCTGAGATCGACAAAGAGCAACCGATCGCCCGCATGCAAACGGTAGAACAAGTCCTTGCGACGTCGGTGGCGCAGCCGCGCTTCTATTCAACGCTCATGGGCGCGTTCTCGACGGTGGCGTTGATCCTCGCAGCCCTGGGTATTTACGGTGTCATGTCCTTTGCCGTCGGCCAAAGAACGCATGAAATGGGAGTGCGGATGGCGCTTGGCGCTCGGGCGAGCAACGTGCAGGCTTTGGTGTTACGGGAAGGCATGCTGCTGGCATCGGCGGGCGTCGTCTTGGGAATCGCGGGAGCTTTCGCGCTCACTCGCGCGATGGGCGGCCTGCTCTACGGCGTCGCGGCCACCGACCCCGCCACGTTTCTCGGCGCGGCTCTGCTTTTGAGCAGTGTGGCCGCGGGCGCGTGCTACATCCCGGCCCGCCGTGCCACGCGAGTGGATCCGATGATCGCGCTGCGATCGGAATGACACGCACGCTAAGATTGCCTAGTTTAGCGTGTGTTACAATTGAGACAAATGAGTAATACAATCACCATTCGTCTCCCTGGTGACTTGGCGGAATGGCTCAACCGGACCGCGGAAAAGACTGGCCTGCCCAAGGGCCGCATCGTCCGCAATGAGCTGGAAAAGGCGCGGCGCTCCGAAGGCCTGCCTTTTCTCCGTCTCGCTGGCGCCGCCTCGGGACCTCGAGATCTTTCCACGCGCAAGGGCTTCTCGCGCAAGTGAGAGCCATTGCCGATACCGGCCTCCTGGTGGCGTTTGCCAATCGAAAGGATCTCCACCATCAATGGGCACTGTCCATTGCGGAACGTGTCACCGAGCCTTTGCTGACTTGCGACGCGGTGTTGGCGGAAACTGCGTTCCATCTCGGCAATAGCGCTCTCGTACTTGCATTCGTACGGGACGGACTTGTGCGGCCAGCGTTGGCAATCGAGGATCACTTGTCCAGGCTTGCCGAG
>JBGPSX010000037.1:0-14743 GCA_041490325.1 Bryobacteraceae bacterium
ATCCGTTGGCGCTGGCCGCCGCCAAAGCCGTGCTCGAGCATTTGAAGTCCAGCGGTCCGGAGCTGCAACAACAACTGGGGGAAAAGACTGCCAAGCTGGTCGCGCGTCTCAATGGTCTCTTCGAAACCAATCGCGTTCCGGCCCGGATCGAGACCTTCGGCAGCGTCTTCTATTTCAGTTTCCCGCCGGATTTCCGCTTTGGAAGCATCCTCTATTACATGCTGCGCGAGCGCGGCATCCATATTCAGGAGGGCTTCCCGTGCTTCCTCACCACTGCGCATAGCACAGAAGATATCGAGCGCGTATTCCAGGCATTCGAGGATAGCGTGCGGGAAATGCAGGCCGGCGAGCTGCTGCCTCAACCAGATCCTTTGCCGGAAGCGATTCGCGAAGCGCCCTTGACCGAAGCGCAACTGGAAATTTGGCTTTCGGCGCAGCTTTCGACGGAAGCCTCCTGCTCGTATAACGAAGCTTTCACCCTGGATCTGCGCGGCGAATTGAATGAACCGGCGCTGCGCGAATCGATTCAGGCTGTGGTGGACCGTCACGATGCTTTGCGCGCAACCTTCGACACGGAAGGAAAAGAAGTTCGCTTTGCGCCCGTGCTCCGGTTGGAGATACCACTCGTTGATCTGTGCGGAACACCGGATCCAGGCGTCGCGTTCGATCGGATGATCGCGGAGGATGCGCGGACGCAGTTCGATCTGGCGGCCGGGCCTTTGGTGCGAGTGCGGATTGTCAGGACCGGGCCCAAGCGGCATACAGTTTTGTTCACGTCGCACCATATCGTGTGCGACGGCTGGTCGGCTAACGTCATCATCGATGACATCGGAAAGCTTTACTCGGCTAAATGCCGCAACTCAGAGGCGAAGCTTGACCCAGTGCTCGCGTTCGGCGCCTATGCGCGCGCGCAATATGCCGAACGAGCGAGCGCGCAACGAGTGGAAGTGGAAGCGTACTGGCTGAACCAGTTTTCTCAGCGTCCGCCCGTTTTGGAACTTCCGACCGACCGCCCCAGGCCCGCGATCAAAGGGTTTGAAGGCGCAACGAAGCGCCGGAAAATCTCGCCCGCGCTGCATCAGAGCGTAAGGAAAGCCGGAGCCAAGCAGGGCTGCACCTTGTTTGCCACCTTGCTGACTGGATTCCAGACATTGTTGTGCCGGCTGACAGGTCAGGACGACGTGGTGGTCGGAATTCCCGCCGCGGCGCAGTCACTCGAAGAAGGCCAGGCGCTGGTCGGCCACTGCGTGAACTTCCTGCCACTTCGGGCCCAACTGAGCGGCGGCGCCGACACCTTTGCGCAATGCCTCGCGCGCAGCAAGAAAACCTTGTTGGATGCCTACGAGCATCAGACCTACACTTACGGAACCCTGGTACGGAAACTTGGCATCGTGCGCGATCCAAGCCGGCTGCCCTTGATCGAAGTGCAGTTCAATCTGGAGCGAGTGGGCGCCAGCCTGGCGTTCGAAGGTTTGCAGGTGGAGATGGATTCCTGCGCCAAGCGGTACGTGAATTTCGACCTCTTTCTCAACATCGTGGAGTCAGAGGACGGCCTGGTGATGGACTGCGACTACAACACCGAGCTATTCGATGAGTCCACCATCGACCGCTGGCTTAGCCATTACGAAACACTTCTCGCCGCCGCAGCCAGAGACATGCATCAGCCCGTGGCTGAGCTTTCACTGCTGACCGAAGCCGAGCTTCACGATCTGATCGTAAGACGCAATCAGACCGAAGCGGCTTATCCGAATCGTTGCGTCCATGAATTGTTTGAAGAGCAGGTCGCTCGCACGCCTGGCGCCGTCGCGCTGGTCTTCGGCCGGCAGTCGATGACTTACGGCGAACTGAACGTGCGCGCCAACGAACTGGCCAATTTCCTGCACAAGCAAGGCGTGGGTCCCAACCAACTGGTGGGAATCTGTGTGGACCGTTCAGCCGAGATGGTGATTGCGATGCTCGGCGTGCTGAAGGCTGGCGGAGCTTACGTGCCACTGGATCCGTCGTATCCCAAGGAACGGCTGGACTTCATTCTCAGTGAAGCGGACGTGAAAGTGCTGCTCACACAGGAGCGCATCGCGGTGGAGCTGACGGGCTTCAAGGCGCGCGTTATTTGCCTGGACTCGCAGTGGGCCATGATTGCACGCGAAAGGCCGGAGACTCCGCTGGCATCGGCCCAGTCATCCGACCTGGCCTACGTGATTTACACATCCGGTTCAACCGGAAAACCGAAGGGCGTGGAAATATCGCATCGCGCGGTGGTGAATTTCCTGACATCCATGCAGCGCGAGCCGGGTTTGGACGCGAGCGATCGCCTGTTAGCCGTGACCACGCTGTCGTTCGACATTGCAGGCTTGGAGATTCTGTTGCCGCTGATCACCGGCGCCAGGCTGGTGGTGGCGGACCGCGATTCAACCATGGATGGCGCCCGGCTGGCCTAATTGATGCGGGAAGGCGGCATTAGCGTGCTGCAAGCTACTCCGTCCACCTGGCGGCTGCTGCTCGAGACGGGATGGAAACCGGCGCCGTCTTTCAAAATGCTGTGTGGCGGCGAGGCGCTTCCACGCGATCTGGCGGACCAGTTGTTAAGCACTGAAGGCGTCTTGTGGAACATGTATGGACCCACCGAGACCACCATTTGGTCGGCAGTGTCGCTAGTCAATGCAGGGCCCGCTCCGGTCCGTATCGGACCGCCCATAGCGAACACGCAGTTTTACGTGCTGAATGGACTTCAGCACATCGCACCGCTGGGCGTGCCCGGCGAACTCTGTATCGGTGGCGACGGCGTGGCCCAAGGATATTTCAGGCGGCCGGATCTCACGCGCGAAAAATTCATGCCGGATCCGTTCCGCGGTGGTTCGAATCGGATGTACCGGACCGGCGATCTGGTGCGATTGCTGCCAGGCGGGGAGCTCGAATTTCTGGGACGGCTGGACAACCAGGTCAAGATTCGTGGATTCCGCATTGAGCTCGGCGAAATCGAGACCATCCTGATGCAACAGCCCGGAATAAGGGAGGCGGTTGTTATTGCGCACGGCGAAGGCTCCGCGAAAAAGTTAGTAGCATATCTGGCGACCGCTGACGGACAAGAGTGCGATCGCGAGGAGTTGAAGCGAGCCTTAACGAACGCCTTGCCAGCATACATGCTGCCGGCGATCTTCGTGACGCTGGATTCGATTCCAAGGACGCCCAACGGCAAAGTAAACCGGCGTGCCTTGCCTGAGCCCAGCGTATCCAGGGATCCGAAGCCGAACAGGGCGCCGCGGAACGAAACCGAAGAAGCTTTGAGCGGCATTTTCTCCGAGGTATTGCAACTGGAAACGTTGAGCATTGATGACAATCTGTTTGAGCTGGGAGCGGACTCGATACAGGTCTTTCAGATTGTCGCGCGCGCAAATCGCGCCGGCCTGGGTGTCACCGTACAGCAGGTGCTGCGCAATCCGACTGTAGAGGCTCTATCGTCAGCCCGCACCCCATCGGACTCCAATGAGCAGTCAGCCATTTTGGAGCCGATCCGGCCAGTGGCTCGCGATCGATATCGAGTAAAGAAGGGGTAATGGCGGATCGGGCACATGTACGAACGGAAACAACGCAACCGGCTGCCATAGGGCTCGAGCCGTTCGCTGAAGCGTGCCTATTACCTTGCTCGCTGGTGCAGTGGACCTGTTGGTTCCTGGACCGCATGTCGCCAGGATCGTCGGCTTACAATGTCGCGGTCCGCTTCCTCTTACAGGGGCCCCTCGAAGTTCCGTTGCTCGAGGAGGCGCTGCGAACCCTAATTCAACGCCACGAAGTTCTGCGAACTCGATTCACCGAGGAGAATGGCGAACCGCGGCAACTGATTGAACCTTTCGTTCCGTTCTCGCTTCCCCTGATCGATCTACGCCATTTGACCTCCGAAGCACGCAGTCTCAAGGCTGAGGAAATCGCCGCTGGAGAAGCCAGAACGGGCTTCGACATCCTCAACGGCCCGCTCTTTCGGGGGCAACTGATCCGGACCGAAGACCATCAGTTCATGTTGCTTCTCACCATGCACCACATCGTTTCCGATGGATGGTCGGTGGGACTCATCACCGATGAAATGGGCAAAATATACGAAGGCCTGGTCACCGGCAACGCGCCCTCTGTACCGGAATTGTCGATTCAATACGGCGACTATGCCTGCTGGCAGCAGGACTGGATCGCAACCGGCGAACTGGATCGGCAACTGGAGGAATTGCGCTGCCGTCTGGACGGCTTCCAACCCCTGAATATTCCCACCGATTTCGAGCGGCCTGCGGCGGCAGCCGTGCAGAGCAAAATCTGTTCCCTGTTATTGCAGCGCGACCTGACCGATTCGTTGAAGCGGATGGGCGAGCGGCATGGCTGCACCATGTTCGTCACCATGCTTTCGTCTTTTCTGGTTCTATTGCACTTGCAGTCTAAACAGACGGAACTCACCATCCGGACTCAGACCGCTGGACGGGATCGCGTGGAGTTGGAGTCGTTGATCGGATGGTTCGTGAATTCCATCGTTCTGCGAACGGACGTGTCCGGCAATCCGAGGTTCGACGAGTTAGTGGGGAAGGTTCAGAACGTCGTGATCGACGGGTTCAAATACCAGCACGTGCCGTTCGAGCGCCTCATGGAAGTGATTCGACCGAAGCAGGCTCCTTCTCGCCATCCTCCGTTTCAGGCGAATTTCATATTTCAGCGGGATTTTGTCCGTCCGTGGAAACGCGCGGGCGTAACCATGACGCCGATTCCATCCAAGGCCACCGGAACCTTCGTTGATCTGAACTTCTTTCTGGTGGAACGCGAAGATGGATGGCGAGCATCGGTGGACGTCAATACAGACGTCTTCCACCCAGACACCGGCATCTACTTTCTGGATTGCTACCGGCAGATCCTGGCCGCGGTGTCCAAGGATCCCGGCAGCAGGATTTCAGACCTGGCGCTGCCGCCACGGCCGTTCTCGTCCAAGATCACGCAACAGAGCAAGACCTATTCTCTCGATAACTATGTGCCTCCACGTAATGAGCATGAAGAGGGAGTTGTTGAAATTTGGAAGAAGGTTCTGGGCGTAAGCGGGATCGGCGCCTACAGCAATTTCTTCGATTTGGGCGGACACTCGCTGAAGGCCGTCAGGTTGCTGGCGGAGTTTCAACAGCGCTTCGGCCTGGAGATCAAGATACCGGAACTTTTCATCGATCCAACTCCGGCGGCCATGGCTCAGGTCATCTCGGGCGAAGGCGCGTACTCCGATAGTCGAGATCTAATTCCAATACAACCGCAGGGCGCCCGGCCGCCCTTCTTCATGGTGGGCGGAGATCACTGGTTTCGGCCGCTGTCGAAGTACGTGGGGCTGGATCAGCCGTTTGTCGGCATACCGATGCTGAAGTATCGTCACCTGGACCTCGGCAAAGAGCGCCTCTCGATCGCGAGCGACATCGCGGAATTGCTAATTCGGGAGCATGGCGGCATGCCCTTCTTCGTGGGGGGCTGGTGCGCCGACGGCCTTACGGCCTACGAAATCGCGCGGAAGCTCAAGGAACGGGGAGAATCGGTTGCCCTGGCGGTTTTATTCGATTCCGTGAATCCCGAATACTATCGCGAAGCGAGCACCCTGGTACATTCGGCCGGCAAAACCATGACCAGTCTGCGCAGCGTTCTCAAAACAGCCAGTGCCGGGGGACTCATCCAGGGTTTGCCCGGCATGGCGCGATCGCTATCCGGCATGGCGAAGCGTCTGGGTCAGCGTTTGGCCGACCGGGTGCGGAGCGACTATTCATCGCAGCCGGCTAACTTTCCCCTTTTAGTGTTGCGCCCGCCGTTGGCTACATTGGAGCAGCCCGATCTAGGCTGGAAGCGGGCCTGTCTGGATAGCCTGACGGTAGTCGAAGTTCCGGGAGACCATACTTCGATATTTCGGGAACCAAACGTGAGCGTGCTGGGCTGGAAACTTCGCGAGCAACTCGACGTTGCGCTGGCTGCAGGCAAATGAGGGACATCAGCATGCGCCACGAGCGAATATCGGCAATTACAATCGGGAGTCAACATCTATGGCATCGGTAACGCGCTCTCACTCGCACTTTGCGACGCTTTCCACTCAACCGGGAGATGAGCTAATCTTCCGCCAGAATTACAACACCGTTCCTTTCGTTTTGAAGCACAAGCTCGCCGGCCACCCTCTTCTGCAAGTTTCGCATTTGACTGATTTGGCGCAGAGGCTGACCAAGACCAGCCCCGGGCAGGTTTACTACGACGTCGGCCGCGCCATCACCGATCGCGGCTGGGATTACGAAACCGAACGTCCTTTTTCAGCGGCTGAAGCCATTCAGCGAATCGAGACCTCAAACGCCTGGATGATTCTAAAGAAGCTTCAAGTTCTGCCCGAGTACGGCGAGCTGCTGAATCTGATTCTGCGCGAGATTCATGAGCTGAGCGGAAGGGACTTTGAGAAAACCACCCACACGCGCAATATCAGCGTGATCCTTACTTCGCCGAATCGAATTACTCCCTACCACATGGACGCCGATTGCAATTACCTGCTTCAGTTGGCGGGGTCGAAGACCGCCTACGTCTTCAACGGAAGCGATCGCCGCGTTGTTACGACGGCGGAACTGGAACGCTTCTATTCGGGAGAAATCAACGCGGCTCAATACAAGGAAGAATCGCAGAAAACCGCCTGGCGCTTCGATATGACTCCGGGCGATGGCATTCATGTGCCGGTGGTTTTTCCACACTGGGTACAGAACGGGAACAACATCTCAATATCCGCCAGCATCAACTTTATGTTCGCCGATCGTCCGGCCGCGGATGTCTACAGAGTGAATCACTATTTGCGCCGGGCGCATCTGAGTCCCAAGGCTCCCGGAGAATCCGCCTTGTCGGACGGAGTGAAGCGGCTGGCCATCAAAGCCACGAAAGCAGTGCTGCGCCGCCATGCCAGCTAGCCGCATGGCAGGCGAAAAATGGAAAACGGACGGGTTCCTCATTATGCTGTTCAAACTCAACACGTCCTCCGCAGACGCTTTCGGCGCATTCGCCGGAACGGCCCGCGGCCGTTATCGAGGCGGAGTCCTCAACTGCCAGGTCCGGTGATATTTCAGAGGAGATATTTCAATGAACAATGGTTTTCGTTATGTGCAGGCTGGCCTGGACGAGTTCAAGAACAGCATCGATCGCCGTCCCTTTGAGTTTCAACACTATCTCGCAAACCATTCTCTTTTTGAGATTCCACGATTAGTCGAGCTGGTGTTGAGCCGCCCCGGCGCGTTTTACTACGACCAGGGCGAGAATCGCGCCGATCAGAAGTGGAACACTCTGGCCAGGGAGCATTCGATCGCCGAGGCCATTGAGCGCATCGAACAGGCCAAGGCCTGGATCGTTATCAACCACGCGGAGAAGGATCCGGCCTATCGCCAATTGCTGGACGAGGCGCTGGATGAAATACTGTCGGGTAGCGATGTCAAGGACATGATCAAAAGCCGCGAGGTGATCATTTTTGTATCGTCTCCCAAGCGCGTCACCAGCTACCACATTGACCGCGAGTGCAATTTTCTGCTCCAGCTTACCGGGGAAAAGACGTTGTACGTTTTCGATCGTGACGATCGCGATGTTCTCCCCGAAGACGAGATCGAGCGGTTTTGGTCGGTCGCAAACGACGCGGCAACGTATCGTCCCCAGTATCAGGAGCGAGCGAAAGCTTTCCATCTCGTGCCAGGAAGCGGCGTCCACATTCCAGTCAATTACCCGCATTGGGTGCAAAACGGCGACGCTGTATCGGTCTCAGTCAGCATCAATTTCCAATTTCACGACCGTGTTCGGGCGAGCGTTTACCGCATGAACTACTTAATGCGGAAGATCGGCCTGAACCCGACGCCTCCGGGACGAGCGCCCTGGAAGGACAGTGTTAAGGCGCTAGGGATGACACCGTTAGTCGCCGGCGGCAAGCTGGCGCGACGGATTTCGAAAACATGAGTCAGGCCGTCCAAGGTCTGTCATCACAGCCTCCCAGCCAATCCGGACTGGGCCTGCGCGCATTCACGCGGACTGCCAGGTCACTGCTGGGGTCGCCCGCCACCAAGGCGATGGTGCGGCGGATGGAGCGCTGGGTACCCCTGGTTCGATATTTTCACGAACGTCTCTATGAGAGGGAGTTCGCCACAATCGTTCCCTTCGCTCGCAGATTCCGCGGGGTTTACAGGACCTTCGAGGAAGCCATCCAAGCTGCGCCGGCTGGGAAGCCAGTCGGATATGACAATGCCGAAGCAGCCACTTTTATGGCTCCTGCCGACCCGATTCGGCCCAACGATTATCCGGTGATGTTCTGGCTGCAAAAAACGATGGCCGAGACTCCCTCCATTCTCGACATCGGCGGCTATGTTGGAATCTCCTACTATTCTTACGCCAAACACCTCACGTATCCGGAGCATCTTCGATGGATGATTTACGACGTTCCGGCGGTGACCAAACAAGGCATCGAGATCGCGCGCAACACTGCCAGCCCGGGTCTCTCATTCACTACCGAGATAAACGGCCAAACACAAGCGCACATCGTCCTCGCCCTGGGGTCGTTGCAGTTCATTGAGAAATCCTGCTCCGAATTGCTCTCGCAAATGGCGACCCGGCCCATGCACTTGATTATCAACAAGACGCCGTTAACGGATCTGGCGGATTTTGTGACTTTGCAAGACCTGGGGCCGGCGGTGTGTCCTTATTGGGTTTTCAATCGGGCTAAGTTCATCCATTCGATCCAGGACCTGGGATACGAATTGGTGGATTCCTGGGCGAACCTGGAACTGGGATGCCATATTCCCCTGCATGAAGACCACTCAGTTCCCAATTACAGCGGCCTCTATTTCAGAGCAAACTCCTGATCGCTGGCGTGGGGAATCCGCGCTCAGCTCCGAGGCTTGATCGCATCCGGCGCGCTGGTGATCTTTGACGCCGGATACGCTTCGTAGAGAACTTCTCCGCGAAAGCCGCCGCCATCCAGCAATGGGGCGGGCCTGTCCCGAATGTATCGGTCAAAAAAAGCCAGAGTAAAGGCGTCCACAATCTGAAAGACGCGATAGGGATCCGGCTTCTTGGGACCAAGGAACGGCAGCGGGCGCGATAACAGGATCAGATCGCTAAAGCCGAAATGGTCTGCATCTAGGACGCTGAGATGATACCCACCGAAGCGACGGAGGCTGGCCTGCATCCCTTGCAAGTACTTCAGCTCTTTTTCCCTTTCGATCCGTAGGGAAGTGGACAGGCCGGCGTGTTGAGCTGAGTCCGGCGCTTTCCCATCGCCGCCGGTTATAAAAAAGAAGGGCTTTGGAATGCCCGACGTCTCCGGCTCTCCAAACATCCAGCCGTCCATGTTGATGCCGGCTGCAATGCGCGGGTCCGCAATACACACCGCACCGGCCAACGCGCCGCCAAAACTGTGACCAATAATGCCTACCTTGGTCAGATCCAACCGTGTTGTGAGTCGATGATTTGCACCGGGCTGGTTCCAGCGCTCCATTTCATCCAGGACGAACCGCACGTCAGCCACGTGATCCTTCACCATGAACTCCACTTTGGCCAGGGAGGCATCGAAGGCCGCCTGGGTCGAGCTATCCACCCAAGGAATGGAACGAATCACTCGCCCATCGGGAAAGGCGACTCGCGAAGAACTGTAAGGATGATCCAGTCCGACCACCACGTAGCCTTGGCTGGCCAGTTCCTCCATCTCAAACGTATTCTGGTCGCGATTCCCGCCCGAAGATGGAGAGAACAACAAGACATTGAATCGGCGTGGCTGGTCCGCCACTGGGAGATCCCAATACGAATGCGTGTGAATCAACCGGAGGTGATTGGATCTCCAGGTATTCATTCGAGGATCGCGATAATCGGCTCGATCTCCGCCGGCGCCCTGGGCTGGATACCAGACTTGAATCATCAATTCGCGAGGAGCATCGGGCGAGGCGGAATTACGTTCGTGACGGTTATGATCCACCAGATGCGTCACGAAGGTGCCGACGCGATAAGGTCCCTGGGGAGCGGGCAACGTGAAAACTGGAAATCTGTACGCGGCAATACCGCTCACAATCGCCCCCAAGGCCGCGCAGCTTCCGATGAACACCACAAGCATTCGACCCATGGGCCGATAACCGAGAACAACAATGCCAAGGACAGCCACGTAGGCCGGCAACATTTGAAGCCGCCAGCCGTCCAGCAACAGATGGCTGACCGTCACGCCGCCCAGGATCCAGAGGACATAACGGAACCACCCCGGACTCGGCCGCCCGGCGTAGAGCACGCGCAGGCTGGCTGTCATGAGCACGAGCAGGATCAGACATAGCTCCAGTGCTCGCATGGGTACCTTCTATTTTCGTTCATGAGGCGCGAGCGCGCAGCATCGAACGGGTTACCTTAAGTTCTATGAGTTCTGGCTCAAGGTACCAGCTCGAAATCGGCTCCGGCGAAGTGCGGGTCTGGACCGTGCAACTCGACGCTTCCGAGCAGCGTTTCGAAGAATACATTTCCTGGCTGTCGCCGGACGAGAGCGAACGCGCTGCCAGGTTCCGCTTCGACCAACACCAGCGTGCGTATGTGATCGGCCGCGGTGTCCTGCGCGCGCTGGCGGGGAGTATTCTCGGCCAGCCTGCCGCCGAGATCAAGTTCGTGTATGGGCCGAAAGGGAAACCTGCGATTGCGGATCCAGCCTGGCCGTTGAGTTTCAACGTGTCGAACTCCGGGGACTTGGCTGCGTACGCGTTCACGATGGCTAGCGAGCTGGGTATCGATATCGAGCACGTCCGCCCGATGTCCGATATCGAGGCCATTGCCACCCGATTTTTCGCGCGTGAGGAAGTCGCGGAGTTGATGGGTCTTCCAGAATTGGACCGGCCGTTAGCGTTCTTCAACTGTTGGACTCGCAAGGAAGCCTACATTAAAGCAATTGGCGATGGGCTCTCGGTACCGCTTGACAGTTTCTGCGTTACGCTGCGGCCGGGAGTGCCTGCCCGGATCGTGCATCTGGAAGGCAGCGTCGAAGCCGCTGGGGGTTGGACGACGCACGAGTTGCAACCCGCGCCGGATTATGTTGGCGCCATCGCCTATCTAAGCGCGCCACTTATTCTCGACATGCGTCCGCTGGTGAGCGCGGATGAATTGATGGAAAGCTTAGTACCGTGATGAACAATGTCGCATGCGGTCGTTGTCCGTATGCTATTGAGCGCAAGCGAGATCCTGGCACCCGACCCTTGACACCGACTTGCCACACTTATATAATTCTGACGGAGTTGGTGTGGTCTTTGCGCGCTCTGGTTAGTTGAGTTGCGCCCGGTGAACCAAGTAGTTTTCGGGTGGGGGAACTGATGAAGAGAGTCGTGGCCGCCAGCAGCGTGGCGATCTTGTTTGCGGCGGCGACGATATTTGGACAGCCCGCTGCAAAGCCGTCGTCTGCCCCGCAACCAGCCGCGCTGGTCAATCAATATTGTCTCGGTTGCCACAACGACAAGGTCAAATCCGGCGGATTCTCCTGGAGCAGAATCGATCTCGCCCATCCGGACCAGAACGCCGAACAGTTCGAAAGAGTGATCCGCAAAGTGCGGGCCGGTCTAATGCCGCCGCCGGGCGCGCCACGGCCTGACACCGACACTGTCAAGACTTTCGCTGCAACGATCGAAAACGGAATCGATCAGGTTGCCGCGCTCCACCCCAATCCTGGCAGGCCTCCGCTGCATCGGCTGAATCGCACCGAGTACGTCAATTCGATCCGCGACTTGCTGGCCGTTGATGTGGATGTGACCGCGTTGCTGCCACCCGATGACATGAGTCATGGTTTCGACAACATGGCGGACGTCCTGACGATCTCGCCGACGTTGATCGAAGGATACATCCGCGCCGCTGGCAGAATCAGCCGCGAGGCTGTGGGTGACATGGAGGCGCCGGCGCTGACCACCACCTACCCGATCTCTCGCGTCCTTTCGCAAACGCGGCACGTCGAAGGAACACCGTTTGGGACGCGAGGCGGGATCGCGGTTGTCCATGACTTCCCGGCCGACGGCGAATATACGTTCAAACTCGGATTCTATTACTCGCCGACCGGTCCGCTGTTCGGACTGAATCAGGGTAAGGGGCAGCAGATCGAAGTCGCCGTGAATGGCGAGCGAGTGGCGTTGCTCGACATCAGTCCCGCCATGACGCTCGCCAAAGACGGCCTCAAGACGCCACCACTGAAGATCAAGGCTGGTCCGCAGAGAATTTCGGCGGCGTTCATTCAGCAATTCGACGGGCCAATCGAAGACGAGTACCGCATGGTGGAGCAGAGCCTGGTGGATGTCAGCGCCGGTACGATTCCGGGGATGACGACGTTGACGCATCTGCACGAGCTAAGCATCATTGGCCCCACCAACGTATCGGGCGTCTCCGACACGCCCAGCCGCCGCAAGATCTTCACTTGCCGGCCTGGCGCGGGCGCCGACGAGATCCCGTGCGCGAAGAGAATTATCGGGGCGCTTGTCCGCCAGGCGTATCGCCGGCCAGTGACCGATGCCGACTTCGAAGGACTGCTGGGCTTTTTCCAATCCGGCCGGAACCAGGGGAGCTTCGAAACGGGTATCCGAACCGCGGTGCAGGCCATCATCGCGAGTCCGGAATTTGTTTTTCGATTCGAGCGCGTTCCCGCCAACGTCGCACCGGGTTCGAATTTCCGGATTAGCGATCTGGAATTGGCGTCCCGGTTGTCGTATTTCCTGTGGAGCAGCGCTCCGGACGATCAGCTCATCACTTTGGCGTCGCACGGCAAGCTCCGGGATCCCGTGATACTGGAGAAGCAAGTCCGGCGTATGCTGGCCGATCCGCGGTCGGAAGTTCTGGCCACGAATTTCGCCTATCAATGGCTGCATCTGCAAAACCTTAAAGACGCGAGTCCGGATCTCTTCCTGTTTCCCGATTTCGACCGTACACTCTCGCAGGCGATGCGGCGTGAGACGGAAATGTTTTTTGCGAGCATCCTGCGCGAGGATCGCAATCTGCTGGATCTGCTGACGGCCAACTACACCTTCGTCAACGAGCGGAGCGCCAAGCACTACGGGATTCCAAACATTCTGGGGAACCGATTCCGCCGGGTGACGCTCACGGATCCGAATCGATTTGGATTGTTGGGGCAGGGAAGCATTCACATGCTGACGTCCACTGCCACCCGGACGTCGCCCGTGCAGCGCGGCAAATACGTTATGGAGGTACTGCTCGGAACGCCGCCGCCTCCTCCGCTGCCCAACGTGCCGGCTCTCAAGGAAACTGCCGACTTGAACAAACCGCAATCGGTGCGGGAGCGTTTGGAAGAGCATCGCAAGAATCCAGCTTGCGCTGGCTGTCACGCGTTGATGGATCCGATCGGTTTCTCACTCGAAAACTTCGACGCGGTCGGCGTGTGGCGGACCAATGACAGCGGGTACAGAATCGATGCCTCGGGAAGAATGTTCGACGGAGTGAGGCTGGATGGTCCGGTCAGTTTGCGTGAAGCGATCTTGAATCACTCCGATGCATTCATCGCGACGTTTACGGAGAACCTGTTGGCCTACGGCCTGGGCCGGGTGCCGGAATATTACGACATGCCGGCTGTTCGCGCGATTGCGCGGGAGGCCGCGAAGAATAACAATCGTTTCTCCTCGTTCATTCTGGGCGTCGTCAAGAGCGCGCCCTTTCAGTTGAGAAGGGCGGAAGAGAGTGATTCGCCGCCCACAGACGCTGTCGCTGTTGCTCGTGAGTAGGTGGAACTGTTCAGGAAGCTGAGTCAGGAGGCCAAGAGCGATGTTCATTACGAAAAAGCATCTTTCGCGCCGCACGGTACTGCGGGGCATGGGCGCAACGCTGGCGCTGCCGCTGCTGGATTCGATGGTGCCCGCGCAGACACCCATCAGCAAGACCGCTGCATCTCCCAAGACTCGCTTGGCCTGCATCGAAATGGTGCATGGAGCGGCTGGCAGCACCGGAGACGGCACGGAGAAGCACTATTGGTCGCCGGTGAAAGAGGGCTCGGATTTCGAGATCACTCAAACGCTGCAACCGCTCGAGCCGTTGCGCGACTATCTGACGATTGTCAGCGACACCGATCTACGGCCGGCAACGGCTTGGTCGCCTGCGGAGGAAGGCGCCGATCACTTCCGCTCCAGCGCCGTTTACCTGACTGCGGCGCATCCCAAGATGACCGAAGGCTCCGATTACTACGTAGGCACGTCCATCGATCAAATCTACGCGCAGCAGTTCGGCCAGGACACGCCGTTGCCGTCCATTCAGCTCTGCATCGAGTACGTCGACGCATCGGGCGCGTGTGATTATCACTACGCTTGTGTTTACGCCGACACGATCAGTTGGGCTTCGCCCACCCAGCCGCTACCGATGATCATCGATCCTCGCATGGCGTTTGAGAACCTGTTTGGCGACGGCACGACGCAAGAAGATCGACTGGCTCGTCAGAAGGTGAATCGCAGCATTCTGGACTGGATTTCGCGCGATGTGGCGCGGCTGCAGAAGAATCTCGGACCGGCCGATCGGCATCGGCTCAGCCAGTATCTGGACGATGTTCGCGAGATCGAGCGCAGAATTCAGAGGATCGAAAAGTACAACGCAAGCGGAGAGGCGAGAACGCTGCCGAGTGCTCCCCTGGGCGTGCCGGATTCCTACGAAGAACATCTCAAGTTGATGTTTGACATGCAGGTGCTGGCTTTCATGACCGAGACAACGCGCGTGTCCGCGTTCAAGATGAGCCGGGATGTGAGCACGC
>JBGPSX010000038.1:0-14192 GCA_041490325.1 Bryobacteraceae bacterium
GAGGAATCCGCAAATGCCCATGAAGAATCCGCCCCATCCGGGTGAGCTGATCAGAACGGAAATCATCGAAGCCCTCGACTTGAGCGTGTGGAAGGCGGCGGAGATTTTGAAGGTGGGCGAGCCACGCTCTCCGATCTTCTGCACGCAAGGCTTCGCTGACGCCGGAAATGGCTTTGCGCATCGAAAAGGCGTTCGGCCCCGATATGGACCACCTTCTGTGCATGCAACTTGCCTACGACGTGGCGCAAACGCGGCAGCATTCCCGAGGCATTGCCGTTAAGCGATATGTCCCAGCCTGAACGGTAGTCGTGGGCTAACTGTCCGAACGCTGACGTAATCCAGGAAAAAGCCGCCCGGTCCGGCGCATGTAGTCACGATAATCCTGCCCAAAAGTCTCGCACATCATTCGTTCCTCGCGAGGAGTCCGAACTGCATACAGGACCACAAACGTCACGAGCGCTGACCACCCGGCCAGCCAGTTTTGCAGCAGCAGTCCCTGCGCGAGATCCCACAGCAGGATCGACGCATACATCGGATGCCGCACGAAACGGTAAACGCCGGTCTGAACCAACTGATGTCCATGGCGCAGCTCTAACGAAATCGACCAGTTTTGGCCCAAATCGGCATGAGATCGCCAAAAGAGCCAGAGCGCGAACGTCAGAATAACTGTACCGAAACATGGCGCTAGAAACGGAAGGCGATAGTCTGCAAAATTGAGCCAAGGTGTGAACAAATAAAGGATCGGCAGCAGCAGGCTCCCCAGACCGACGAACAAAAGCAATATCCGCTCTCGGGCATCCATTCGGCTGACCGTCTTCTCGATGCCGCTGGTGCGTCGTTCAAAGACCCCACGAATGCTGACGTAAGCGATGAAGCCAACCAGGAAAATGAGGTCCCACGGTTCGACTCGCATGTGCGTGACGATCTCCAATTCTGCTTTGGGGCGGAAGTGTCATTCTTCCACAACGCGGTGGTAGCATTGATCGCCACCTTCGTGCCCGCGCGCCGGGCCACTCGCGTCGACCCGCTCATCGCCTTGCGATACGAATAGATTTTTCTCCAACGCGTGGGTTTGACATAATCTTTTCCATGCGCAAGATCTCGCTCAGCCTCGGCCTCATCGCCTGCCTGTTCGCACAGGACAAGCCGGATCGTAAACCGGGCCTGCCGCTTAAAACCGAACGCAAAATCGAATTCACGGTGGATGAAGGCACCTGGCTGTCGCTGAGCGTGTCGCCCGACGGCAAGACCGTGCTCTTCGACTTGCTGGGCGATCTTTATACTGTCCCCATCGGCGGCGGCGACGCCCAGCGCATCACCAGCGGACTTGCGTTCGATAGCCAGCCCGTTTACTCGCCCGATGGCAAGCTGATCGCTTTCACCAGCGATCGCGATGGCAGCGACAATCTCTGGATTGCGAACGCCGACGGGTCCGACCCCAAACAGCTCAGCAAAGACAAGGACGGCGATTTCATTTCGCCCAGTTGGACGCCAGACGGCGAGTACTTGCTGGTTTCCCGGAACCAGGCCGGGCTCGGCACGCATGAAATCTGGATGTATAACATCCACGGCGGTTCAGGAGTGCAAGTCACCAAGGCTCAGACACAGCCGAATACTCCGCCGCAACAGCGCCTGAATTTTCTTGGCGCCATCGCCTCGCCCGACGGAAAATATTTCTACTACGCGCGGCGCACCGGCAGCTTCAGCTACAACGCCACTTTCCCGATGTGGCAGATCGTACGCCGCGACCGCACCAGCGGTGATGAAGATGTCATCACCTCCGCGCCCGGCAGCGCGTTTCGCCCGGTACTTTCGCCGGACGGCAAGCAGCTCGTCTATGCCACCCGCTTCGACACTGAATCGGGCTTGCGTATCCGCGATCTCGCAAGCGGAGAAGACCGCTGGCTGAAATACCCGGTCCAGCGCGATGATCAGGAATCGCGCGCGACACGGGACGTACTGCCGGGTTATTCGTTCACGCCGGATGGCAAAGACCTGGTGGTTTTCTACGGTGGCAAAATCAATCGCGTGCAAATCGCCACTGGTGAAGCGGCCGTGGTGCCGTTTAAAGCGCAGGTCTCGCTCGATCTCGGTCCGGAACTTCGATTTGCAACCAAGATCGATGAAGGCCCGGTGCACGCGCGCCTGATTCAAGCGCCGGTTCAATCCCCCGACGCCAAACGCTTGGTTTTCTCTTCGCTGACGCACCTCTATGGTCTCGACATCCCAGGCGGAAAGCCCACTCGGCTCACGTCGGACAGTGCGCGCGAGTATCAACCGGCCTGGTCTCCCGATGGCCAGTGGATCGCATACGTAACGTGGTCCGAGCAAGGTGGGCACATATGGAAACTCGCGGCCAGTGGCCAAGCGCGTCCTGAGCGCGTCACCAGCGTTCCTGGTTTCTATCAGGACCCGGCCTGGACTCCCGACGGCTCGCGCATCGTCGCGCTGCGAGGCTCAACGCGCGATCGCGAAGAAGCTCAGACCGGATTCGGCAGCCAAACCGGGCTCGACGTGGTTTGGGTTTCAAAGGACGGCGGCGAGCCGCAACTGATCGTGCCTGCGCGCGGAGTCGGCAAGCCGCACTTCACCCACGATAAGGATCGTGTTTATCTTTACTCGCCGCAAGGCTTGCAGTCGTTCCGCTTCGACGGCACAGACCGGCGCACTCATCTCAAGGTCGTTGGCAAGAATCTCGCGCAAACTCCCGAGCCTCCCGCCGCGCGCGAAGTGCGCATCAGCCCCAATGGCAAGCAGGCGCTGGCGCTGGTGAACGATCAGCTTTACCTGATCGATGTGCCGATCACTGGCGGCGACGCGCCCACCGTCAACGTAAGCACTCCATCCGTGCCGTTAAAGAAGTTGACCGACATCGGCGCCGATTCTTTTGCGTGGGCCGACGATGGCAAGACCATCACGTGGTCGCTCGGCTCATCGTTCTTCCGGCTTCCGGTCTCGACCGTTTCGTTCGACCCTGAGATCAAAGGCGACGAGAATACCGCCGAAGCAAAGCCTGCCGCTGACAAGAAGCCCAAGCACGAAGAGATCGCAGTGGATATCGAAGTTCCGCGCCACAAGCCCTCCGGCTCAGTTGTATTACGCGGAGCGAAGGTAATCACGATGCGCGCCGAGGAAGTGATCGTCGACGCCGACATCGTGGTAACTGACAATCGCATCACCGCGGCCGGCAAGCGCGGATCCGTCACAACGCCCGCCGGCGCGAGGATCATCGATCTCAAGGGCGCCACCATCATGCCCGGAATCGTCGACGTTCACGCGCATTGGATGGAAGTGAAACGCGGCGTTCTGGATCTTCAGAATTGGCCGTTCCTGGCGAACCTCGCCTACGGCGTAACCACCGGCCGCGATCCGCAGACCGGCACCAACGACGTGTTCGCGTATCAGGACCTGGTCGACACCGGCGATATTCTTGGGCCACGCGCGTTCAACACCGGTCCGGGAATCTTCAACAGCAACGATTTTCAGTCGTACGAAGAGACGCTCGGCGTCGTGACTCGCTACAAGAAGTACTATCGGACCAACACTGTGAAATCGTACACTGTCGGCAACCGCAAGCAACGCGAGTGGGTGGTGCAGGCCTGCAAAGAGAACCAGTTGATGCCGACCACCGAAGGCGCTCTCGACTTGAAACTCGATCTCACGCACGCCATCGATGGCTTCAGCGGGAACGAGCACGCCTTGCCGATCGTGCCGTTGTACGCCGACGTGATCAACGTTTTCGTGAAGTCGGGAATCACCTACACGCCGACATTGCTGGTGGCCTACGGCGGTCCATGGGCCGAAAACTATTTCTACGAGACCACCGAAGTTCACGATGACCCAAAGCTCCAGCGCTTCTTTCCGCATAACGTGCTCGACACCAAATCGCAACGCCGTCCGTGGTTCCGCAAAGAGGAACAGGTCTTTCCGAAGCTCGCAACCGAAGCCGCGAAAATCGTGCGCGCCGGCGGCCGCGTCTGCATCGGCGGCCACGGGCAGATCCAGGGAATCCAGTGTCATTGGGAGATGTGGGCGCTGCAGAGCGGCGGTCTTACTAACATGGAAGTGCTCCGCGCAGCGACGATTCATGGCGCTAAGGCGCTGGGCTTCGATCAGGATCTCGGCAGCATCGAGCCCGGTAAGCTAGCCGATTTGATCGTGCTCAACAAAGATCCACTGCAGGACATCCGCAACACCAACACGATCCGCTACGTCATGAAGAACGGCGAGCTGTTCGAAGGCGACACGTTGAACCAGATCTGGCCCGAGCAAAAGCAGTTGCCCGCGCCGTGGTGGTCGAAAACCAAACCGTAGGCCTGGATCACGAGTCCGTATAAAGATTCCACTCCCCGCAATTCGGGCAATTGTAGCTGCGGAAGATGCCGATTTGGCGCCGTACTTTGTTGTTCACCATTAATGCCGCCACCGGATGTCCAGCTCCGCAGCCCACGCATACGTTAGTCCACGGTGCGGTTTCGATCAGCTCGCCAATCTCGCCAAAATAAAACGCCCAGCCATATACGCTGGTTCGGGTACCCAAGTAGCGATCGGCCAGGCGCAGAACATAGTTCAAGATTGCGAGCGCCTTCGTATTGCCGTTGCAGAAAAGCCAAAGCTTCCGGGGCGGACGCGGACCATAGTGCTCGCGCCGCAAAAATTCGAGTGAACTGTGCAGTTGCCGCGTAGCAGTCAATTCGAGCGAAGTCGCCTGAGCAATCTGCGCGCTCAGGTGTCCGGCGTCACGAAATGCATTCACGTGTCCTCCGCCTTGGGAGATCCATCGATAAATCCGGTCTGTCAGAGTCGATTCGTCCGGCACGGCGACATACAGGCTGCCATCGCGCCGCACGACGCGACTGATTTCCTTCAGCACACTCGCGAGATCGTGCATGTGTTCCAGACTATGGTTCGCAATGACAGCATCGAAGCTGGCGTTGGCGAAAGGAAGACAGGTTGCGTCGCCCTGTACAAATCCTGGGCCGGCGTCAGGACCCGGCCAGGAGTTATCCAACCGGACGATGAGCGCCCCCGGACAGCATTCCGGCGGGAAGCTGCCGGCACGACAGCCGAGATCTAGGACGCGAGCGTTGGCCTGCAAATTGCGTAGGATCTCGTGCATGGCACCCCTGCTATGATAAGTCGCACTGAACAGTCACAGCGTTGCCTGACTCGCCTCAATCGACAAGAAAGACTGCCGCCGCGGCTTACTGGATCGCGCCTCCACTTCTAGCTCTGGTGCTCTACTGGCCGGGCCTGCGGTCCTGGTTTCAGCGCGACGACTTCGTCTGGTTGAAGCTGTTGCAGATTGCGCGCGAGTCCCAAGGATTCCTGTGGGCTCTCTTCCACCCCATGGCGCAAGGCACCATGCGGACGCTGAGCGAGCGCGCGTTCTTCATGTCCTTTTACGCGCTGTTCGGCCTCAACGCACTGCCCTACCATCTTTGGGCGTTCCTGACGTTTGCCGCGAGTCTCGTTGTACTAAGTTCCTTGTGTACTAAGTTCACGCACTCCCGCGCGGCTGGCTTTTGGGCAGCAATGCTATGGATGTCGAACAGCGCCATGGCTTACGCGCTTTCGTGGGCCTCGGTTTATCACGAAATTCTGTGCTCGCTGGTTTTCCTCGGTGGCCTCTGGATGCTGGCGCGCTACGTCGAAACCGGCGACAAACAGTTTTACGTCGCGCAGTGGATCACCTTTCTGCTGGGCTTTCTGGTCTTGGAGCTGAACGTAGTCTATCCGGCGCTCGCAACGGCTTACGCGCTGTGCTTCGCTCGACGTATCCTCAGCAAGGTCTGGCCGATGTTCCTGGCTTCCGCGGCCTACATCGCGATCCATACCGCCGCGGCTCCGCTTCCCCACGCAGGGCCCTACAAATTGCATTGGGACTCGAGCGCTTTCGCCACCCTCTGGACATACTGGAAGTCGGCGCTTGGTCCTAACCGCCTGATCGTCCTCCATATCTATCCATCTCCATCCCGATCGCTGCTCGCCGTTCTTTTGACCTCGGGACTGATCGGCTTTCTCGTGTGGAGATCATACCGGCGTGAGTGGATGAGCGCTTTCTTCGCGGCTTGGTTTGTGATCGTATTGTCTCCGCTGCTGCCTCTGCGCGATCATATCGAACCGTCGTATTTGACGATTCCGTTGATCGGATTCGCGATGTGGGGCGCCTGGGCCGTAGTGCGGGGCTGGCGCGCGGGCTGGTTCGGAAAAATCGCGACCGTCTTGTTGCTTGGAATCTATCTGGGCGTTTCCATTCCGGTCGCTCGTGTTGTGGCCGAGTCTCAGCGTGTTCATAGTCAGGAGGCTCGCGGGTTCATTTTGGATGTCGCCGCTCAAACAGGCCAACAGAAGAACAGGCTGGTTCTGCTGAAGAAAGTGAACGGCGAGCAGTTCTGGTCCGTGGTTTACTATCGCCCGTTTCCCTTGTTTGGTATTCGGGAAGTGTACCTGCTGCGCGGCGATGACGGTCGAATTGTACCGCCCCTCCCTGCCGCGCTCGTGCCAGCATTCATGGCCAGCTCCGAAATGATTCGAGCGGCGATCGAAGAACAACGCGCCCTGGTCTTGGATGTGTCGGGCGTCAAGGTTCGAGACGTTACCGCGGATTACGCCCGCTAGCGATACGTCCGATACCGTATGCCATAATTTCTGCGTGAACGCAATTCCCATTGGCGCCAAAGGCGAATCGAAGATCCGCGTGACTTCTGAGAATGCGATCGACTTTCTAGGCTCCGAGGGCGCGCGCGTGTTGGGGACGCCGTACTTGATCAGCCACCTCGAGTTCACGGCCCGGAATTCCGTGCTGTCATTCCTCGATAAAGGATTCGACAGCGTGGGCACTCGCGTGGACGTTCGCCATCTGGCGGCCACCCCGCTAGGTATGGAAGTCACCTTCCGTAGCGAGTTGATCGCAGTCGAAGACCGGCGCCTGCAATTTCGAGTTCAAGCCTTCGACGAAAAGGAGATGATCAGCGACGGCACCCACGAGCGCGCCATCATCAATATCGAGCGTTTCGCAGCGCGCCTGCAAGCCAAGGCGTCCGGGAAGTAATTCCTAACGGCCCAGTGCACAAGGCAACGCGCCAGAGCATCAGTATTGTTAACCTGCCCTGCCGAGGCCGCCATCGCGCCACGGCCGACGTTCGCAGAAGCGAAAGCCGTCACCGCAGGACACGGCGATAGTCGCGGGAAGCGTGAACTACTCGCTCCACCGCGATGCCATCAGGCCGGGGGAAATAGAAAATCAGATAGTCTTCGAAACCCTCTATACGCCACATTCGGACGTTCTTGAATTCTGGTTTGCGGACTTTCCGCGGCGTTCCGATGCCCGGCATGGCGGCGAGTTTAACGAAAGTCCCCGTTGCTGCTGCGCGGAAGCGTCACGCCACTTCGAGGCTGGAGTTTTCGATGTAGTAGACAAGAATCGAGTTGAGATCGCGGCGTGCGCGGGGGCGAATGAGAACACGCGCCATCTACGCCCGGCGCTTAGACTTTGCTTCAACCTGCGCGACAGCTTCACCTTCCATCCGATCCCATTCCTGCTCGTTCAGTTCGAGGTAGTCGCCGCTGTCGGAGCCCTCTTGCAGAACCGCTTCAGTCTGAGTGATTTCCGCGGCCTCGTCTTGCATTAGACGTTCAATGTATTGATCAACGGTAATCCCCTCGGCTTCCGCCCTCGCGCGAAGTCGGCTCTCAATCTCGGGATGTACGGTGATCGGCATGGGGTTCCTCAGTGAGTTCCACAAGTGTACACCTCGATCTTACGCCTTCCACGAGCCTGGGCAAGTGGAGCAGGCATAGTACGGACAAATTACCCCCGCCACCGCCCGTCATGTATAATAAGAATGTCGATTGAAGTCAGTGGGCGAAAGCCCACTTTTTTATTGCAATTAACAATGTCAGTAGCGAAAGAAGAGATCGTCACGCGGATCGCCGAAATCGCCCAGCGCGTCGGCGACTCCGAGGGTATCGAAATCGTCGACGTTGAACTCCTGGGCACCGGCCGCGGACGCCTGCTGCGCATCTTTATCGATCGTCCACAAGGGGTTACCCACGCCGACTGCGAATTCATTTCGCAACAGGTAGGAACCATTCTGGATGTGGAAGACGTCATACCTGGCGACAGTTACACGCTCGAAGTCAGCTCCCCTGGCCTGGAGCGCAAGTTGTCGAAAGCTAAGGATTTTGAACGATTTGTGGGGCAAAAAGCAAAAGTCGTACTGCGGGAGCCGGTCGAGAACCAGCACAGCTGGGAAGGCAAACTCGCCGGTGTTTCAGAAGGCATGGTCGCGCTCGAGCCGAGCGCCGGCCGCCTCATCCGCTTTCCGCTGACGCAGGTCCAAAAAGCCAACCTGAAGTTTGAGTGGTAAGTAACCCCCGGACAAATTGAGAAGAGGACAAAGTGGGAACGATCTATCAGTCCATTGAGATCTTGAGCAAGGAGAAGGGTATCGATCCGCAGATCGTCATAGATGCGGTCAAAGACGCCATGCTCGTGGCGGCCCGAAAGCATTTCCGTACCACCGAAGACTTAATCGCCGCTTTCAATGACGAGACCGGCGCTCTGGAAATCTACGGCCTCCGTAAGATTGTCGAATCTGTTCAGGATCCGATAAAAGAAATTTCGCTCGAAGACGCCCTGCGCATCGATCCGGCGGCGCAACTGGAATCCGAGCTGCGTATCCCCAAGCCCACCGATGCTCTGGGCCGCATTTCCGCCCAGACTGCCAAGCAAGTGATTCTGCAAAAGGTGCGCGAAGCCGAGCGCGAGACGATTTACTCGGAATATTCCGGCCGCGTGGGTGAGTTGGTGAACTGCACCATCAAGCGCATCGAAGGCCAGGATCTGATGCTCGACCTGGGTAAAACTGAAGCCCGGCTTCCCAAGAAAGAGCAAAGCAAGCTCGAAAACTTCAGCGTGGGCGACCGCGCCCGATGCGTCATCCGCAGCGTCGAGAAGGCCGGCAAGAACGCCGGCGTCATCGTTTCGCGCGGCGCGCCGGAACTGGTCATGCGCCTGTTCGAACAGGAAGTTCCCGAGATCTACGACAACACGGTTGTTATTCGAGGCTGCGCGCGCGAGGCCGGCGAGCGAACCAAAATCGCGGTCATTAGCCGGGATCGCGACGTGGACAGCGTCGGCGCCTGCGTCGGAATGAAGGGCATGCGCGTGCAATCGATCATTCGGGAACTCCGCGGAGAAAAGATCGATATCATCGAGTTTTCCGAAGATCCGGTGGTGTTCGCCACGCACGCACTGAGCCCCGCGAAAATAAGCCGCGTGTCCATCATCGACCCCATTGAAAAGCACATGGAGGTCATTGTCGACGATACGCAGCTCTCGCTCGCCATCGGGAAAAAAGGTCAGAACGTCCGGCTGGCGGCGAAGTTGCTCGGCTGGAAGATCGACATCAAGAGCGAAGAAGAGAAACGCCAGGAAGCCGAGTCCGCAATGGACGCTCTGGTACCGGCCGGCGCTCCAGTTTCAGTGCTGATGGATCATGGCCTCTCAGAAGAGATTGCTGAAAAACTGATCGAAGCGGGTATCGGCACGGTCGAGCGGTTGGGCGCCATGACTCCCGAGGAACTGCAAGCGATCCCGGAGATCGGACCGCAGACGGTGGAGAAAATCCTGATCGCCGTGAATGGCTACTATGGCCAGTTTGAGCAGAGTAGCGGGTCTGAGGGCGCTGTCGAAGAAGCAGTTCCAGCAGAGACCGCAACTGTGACGGACGAGGCACAGGCGGCTGAGACAGACATCGCTGCCGCCGTCGCCGCGCCCGCGGAATCGGACGGCGACCTCGCACGATCGGATCAGGCGGAATCTTCGGATTTGAAAAGCGAATCTGATACCATAAAGAACTCGGAGGATGTCGGCTAACGGCCGCTGCTGTAGGGCGTTGCAGTCTTATTTATGAGCAAGATCCGTATCAACGAGCTAGCCAGGCAACTCGAGATCCCCTCGCACACTGTACTCGAGATGTTGCCCGGGCTCGGCGTGAGTGAGAAGAAGACGCATTCGAGTTCCGTTGATGAGGATGTCGCCGAACTGATTCGCAAGCGAGTCGAAGCCGGCGGCGTTTCCGTGGAACCGCCCGCCGAGCCAAGTGAACCGGAAGTAGTAATTCCCCAGCCTCCGGAGAAAGCGAAAATTTACGCTGCGGCGCCTCCCGCCGCCGAGCAGGAGCCGGTTGTCGCCAAAAGCGCGCCGTCGCCTGTCGTTGAAGCGCCTATGTCTGCACTAGCCGATGCTTCACCCGTCGCGACTCTCGAAGATGTGTCGCGCGCAAAGCCCGCGCCGATCCGGCCCCCATTAGCTGCCGGCGGAAGCGCGCCCTTGCATCCGCCGTTGCGGACTGGTCCGGTGATCGCCAAGCCGGTACCGCCTTCGCCGCGCCCCGGTCAGATTCTCTCCGGACCGCGCCAGCCGTTGCCATCCTCGATTCCACCTGCGCCAGCCGCGCCGATGCCGGGTTCACCAGCAGCGCCACCGATGGCTCGCGCCTCTGCGCCGCCCGCCGAAGGGATCACTGCTCCTGGCGCGCCGAGCATGCCTCTGCGATCGCCGGCCCGTCCGAATCTTGCAGGCCAGCCGGCCGCCCGTCCCGTGGTTCCGCCGCGTCCCGACATGGTCGCGCGCTTGCAGCAGACTCGCCCCGCTCCCGGCCAAGCCCAGCCGCAGGCTCCCCGCCCCGGCATGCCCACCCGCAGTTCAACGCCCGTGCCCGGCCAGCCGATTTATCGCGGGCCAATTCGTCCCGGCCAGCCGGTCATGCGCGGGCCCGGTTTGGGTGGACCAGGTGGCGCATCACAAGGACTCCGCCGCCCCCGCACCCTGCATCCGACGTCGCCTTTGCGGATGGAGCCGGCCACGGCGATTCCGACCACCGAGCAGCAGCGCCGCCATCAGGCCAAACCGGCCGGGCGCGACCGCCATCGCGACCAGGAACAGGAAGAGGGAAGACTGCGAATGCCGTCGCGGCGCGAGCAGCAGCCCGCCGCTCCTCCGCCCATTGACCGCGAAATCACGATTTCAGAAGGTATTACGGTCAAAGAGCTGTCCGAGAAGTTGGGCATCAAGGCTAACCTGGTCATCAAGAAACTGGTGGAGAAGAAAATCTTCGCCACCATCAACCAGAACCTCGAAGTAAAGATGGCGGAAGACCTCGCGCGTGAATTCGGAGCCTCCACCAACAAGGTCAGCTTCGAAGAGGAAAAAACTCAAGAGATCGAGTTGACGGAAGAAACCGCCGACCGAGTCCGGCGCGCCCCCGTGGTTACGATCATGGGCCACGTCGATCACGGCAAGACCTCGCTGCTGGATGCCATTCGCCAGAGCAATGTGGCCGACCGCGAGGCCGGCGGCATCACGCAGCACATCGGCGCTTATCACATTGAGAAGAACGGCCGCAAGATCGTCTTCATCGACACGCCCGGTCACGAAGCTTTCACCCGCATGCGCGCTCGCGGCGCGAAAATCACCGACATCGTTGTCCTGGTGGTGGCAGCCGACGATGGCGTCATGCCGCAAACTCTCGAAGCCATGGATCACGCCAAGGCAGCCAAGGTACCGATTATCGTCGCCATCAACAAGATCGACAAAGGCGATGCGCAGCCGGAACGAATCAAGCAACAACTGGCCGATCGCGGCCTTTTGGCCGAGGATTGGGGCGGCGACGTCGTCATGGTTCCCGTTTCCGCCAGGGCCAAGACCAACCTCGACCTGCTGCTCGAAATGATTCTGCTGGTGGCCGACATGCTGGATCTCAAAGCCAACCCCGAGCGTCCCGCCGTCGGCACTGTTCTCGAAGCCCAGCTCGATCGCGGCCGCGGACCGGTGGCCACCGTCATAGTTCGCAACGGGACACTCCGTGTCGGCGATTCTTTCATCTGCGGTTCCGTATTCAGCAAGGTACGAGCATTATTCGACGACCGTGGCGAGCCGGTGAAAGAAGCCGAGCCGTCCATGCCCGTCGAAGTCCTCGGACTCGATTCGCTCCCTGAAGTCGGCGACACGTTCCAGGTCGTCACCGACACCGCCAAAGCCAAACAGATCGTTATCTATCGCGAGTCCAAGGCGCGCGATGTCGCCATGGCCAAGCACGGCCGCATGACGCTCGAGCAGTTGCACGAGCAGTTGAAGGAAGGCGAAGTCAAAGAACTCAACATTATCCTCAAGACCGACGTCAGCGGAACCGCTGAAGTGCTCTCCGATATGATGCAGCGCCTGTCCAACGACAAGGTGCAGATCCGGGTGCTCCGATCGGCGGTCGGCGCCATCAACGAGAGCGACGTACTGCTCGCCTCCACTTCGAACGCCATCATCGTCGGCTTCAACATCCGGCCCGAGCGCGGCGCTGCGGCTCTGGCCGAGCAGGAAAAAGTCGATATCCGGCTGCACACCATCATTTATGAGCTGACCGACGAGCTAAAGCGCGCCATGACCGGAATGCTAGAGCCGGTGTTCAAGCAGGTCTACCAGGGCCGCGCCGAAGTGCGGGAAGTGTTCCGCATCAGCAAAGTCGGCAATGTGGCTGGCTGCATGGTGATCGACGGTTTGATCAAACGCGACAGCGAAGTCCGGGTGCTGCGCGATAACGTGGTGGTCTTTACCGGCAAGATGGAATCGCTGCGGCGCTTCAAGAACGACGCCAGCGAGGTCAAGACTGGTTTTGAGTGCGGCGTGACGGTCCGAAACTTTGCCGACATCAAGCCGGGAGACATCATCGAGGCCTTCGCCACCGAGCGTGTTGCCGCCGAGGCAATGGCTTGAGCCTCACGCCATGCCGACGGTCGGAGTACTGACGCTCGAGTTGCACCTGGAAGGCGCGCATTCGCTCAAAGATAAACGCCACACGGTGAAGGGCTTGAAGGATCGCCTTCGGAGCAAATTCAACGTGGCTGTGGCGGAAATCGACCATCAGGACCTGTGGCAACGCGCCGTGATCGCGGCCGTAACGGTTTCTAGCGACCACACGCATGCCGAGCAGGTGCTGCAATCGGTTGAGCGCGAAGCGGCATCGACTCTCGGGCCCATGCTGGTGAGCGCGCACGTGGAGTGGCTGGAATGACGGCTCATCGCACCGAACGCATTTCCGAAGCGCTGCTGGTAGAACTCGGCGAAATGATCTCTTATGAACTTTCCGATCCGCGCATCGGTTTCGCGACCGTCACCGACGTCCAGGTAACGCCGGATAAGCGTCATGCACTCGTGCGCATCGGCGTCCCCGCCGATGGCGACGCGAAAACAACACTGGACGCGCTCGAACACGCCAGTCCCTACCTGCGCCGCGAACTGGGTATACGGTTGGAACTCTTTCGGATTCCCGAGCTGCACTTTGAAGCCGACGTCGCCACCGAGTTAGGCGGCCGTATGCAGCAGTTGCTCAAGCGGGTGAAGAAAGGCCGCCCCCGCGAATGAACATCGTGACCGTGGCGCACGCACTCTTGCGTGCCGCGTTGGCACTCATGCCAACGCTTGGGGTTTCTGCCTCCCCCGGCCTGCTCCGCTCCGAAGGCAGCGTCGACGCCATGGGCACCGGCTTTTCCATCGTCGCCTACGGTGAGGATCGCTCGCGACTGCAGTCCGCCATCGCGCAAGGTCTCGAAGAAGCCCGCCGCCTGGATCACCTGCTCTCAAATTATCAGCCCGACTCCGAGTGGAGCGAGGTCAATCGATATGCCGCCGATCGCCCAGTGATCGTCTCCAAAGAGCTATTCGATTTGCTTTCAGCCTGCTTGGATTACAGCCGCCAAAGCGAAGGCGCCTTCGACATCACGGTCGGCCCTCTGATGAGGACTTGGGGCTTCTACAAAGGCTCCGGCCATCTCCCGCACCGGGCCGAGGTGCGTGGCGCGCTGGATCTGATCGGGTATCGGAACCTCGTGCTCGATCCCGCCTCTCACTCGGTTCGTTTTGCAAAACGCGGTCTTGAGATCGATCCCGGCGGAATCGGAAAAGGCTACGCTGTCGATCGTATCGCGCAGATTCTAAAGGATAACGGCTTGCTCCACGCCCTCGTATCCGGAGGCGGCTCCAGCATTTACGCCATCGGCGCCCCACCCGGCGAAAAGGGCTGGAAAGTGGATATCAAGAACCCGAAAGATCCCCGCCAATCGATCGAATCTGTCTATCTGAAGGACCAGTCCATGTCGACTTCGGGTAGTTACGAGAAGTTTTTCTACGCGGA
>JBGPSX010000039.1:0-14099 GCA_041490325.1 Bryobacteraceae bacterium
CGACCTGGTAGGCCGCTGCCGACATCCCAAGCGCACCAAACGCCGCTCATATCCACGAGAGGTGTGGGGGCGTGGTTATCGCTTTCCCAAGCGAAGGGAGAAAAACTAAGTGGCATTGCGCATGAGTGCGTGCGCCACGTCAGTTCTCGCGAAAACAGGACATACGTTGTCGATCCGACGTGGCGCATGCACTCCTGCGAACGCTTGGTGCCCCACCCGACTTGGCGTTCACGTCAAAACCAGATCAATCTTCTTCGACTTTTCACGCATTTACCGGTTTCGAGCCCTAGCCACCGCCATCGGCGGAGGTAAACCTGAGTAGAGATTCCTCAAACCGGAGAACATTCCGAATCTATGCTATATCGATATGCCACTCTCGTTGCGGCTTTGCTAACCTGGTCCGCGAACAGCCAAACGCTGGTCGATCTTAGAACGCAAAGTAAAAGCGTCGACTTCTCGGGCGCCAACAGCACCAAACCACTCAAATCCGGCGCCGTCTTACCGGCCACATGTTCGATCGGGGAGATGTTTTTTAAGACAAATGCGCCGGCCGGTTCGAATCTGTACGCATGCACAGCTCTGAATGCATGGACCCTGCAGTCGGGTGCGACCACTTTGGCTGGCGACGTCACCGGCGCGGCGGCCGCAAACGTTGTTACACAGCTCCAAGGACGCTCCGTTTCCTCCAGCGCGCCGGCCAACGGTCAAGCGCTAGTCTGGAACAGCGCACCCGGCAATTGGATCCCCCAGGTTGTTGGCTTGGGCATCGCCACTGCTGGTACGACACAAGGGACTCGACCCACGTTGAACTTTGTATCTGGCGCGGGCATTACGCAAAGCTGCGCGGACAATGCAGGTTCTAACCGCGTTGATTGCACGCCCGCCGCCGATACAGCGCTGTTACTCACACGCGCCACAGATCAAGCCGCCACTGACATTTTGTGCACTCCGGCGGGCGGCTCCACCACAGTGTACACGTGCAACGTAACGCCGGCGCTCACATCGCAGGCCGCGAACGGATCGCATTGGATCTTTACTCCCGACGTCAACTGCGGCGCTAATCCGACTTTGAATATTAATGCGCGCGGCGCCGTTAATCTGCGTAAGCTGTCTGGTGGAGCCCTGGTGAACCTGGCGGCCAACGATTGCATCGCGGGAACGCCCTACGTAGTAACCAAAGCGGCCAGCGGATTCGTGCTGGACACGATGACGGGTGGCACTGGAACGGTGACGAGCACCGGCCTGAGCATGCCGGCCGAGTTCTCCGTGTCCAATTCGCCGGTGACAACCAGTGGAACCCTTACGGTCACCAAAGTCAATCAGAATGCAAACCTGGTCTATTCCGGACCATCCAGCGGTGGCGGGGCGGCTCCCACATTTCGATCCTTAACCGGCTCCGATTTGCCGAGTCCCAATTCATCCACGCTCGGCGGCGTACAGTCCTATGCTGGGGTCTTGCACCAGTGGATCAGTGCGATCAGCACCAGTGGCGTGCCGGCGTCTACTCAGCCTGCGGCGGCGGATCTCTCCAATGGAACCAGCGGCAGCGGCACAGTCGTATTGTCGACCACTCCCACGCTAACCAACCCATCACTGGGTGGCGCATCATCTGCTATCACGTGGTCGATCGCAAATGCAGGCGCTACTGGAACATCGAACAATCTTCTGGCGAAACTCACCGGTGCGCCCTCGACGGCAGTCAAGGCGGCCACTTCCGACACTTCGGGAATTTTGGGTGTCGTGGTAAGCGGCGGAGGAACCTCAGGCAGCGCCCAGATCGCAAGAGAAGGGACGGCGCTTTGCACTTTCGATGGCGGGACCACGGCCGGGGATTACGTGCAGATCAGCAGCACTGTGGCTGGCGACTGTCACGATGCGGGCGCAAGCCTGCCGACGGGCGGCCAGGTCCTGGGGCGCGTGCTCAGCACCAACGCATCCGCCGGAACATACTCGGTGGCTCTCCAACCCATTTCGCAGGGCGTGACCGTGGGCGGCGGCGGGGGCTCCCTCACCGTCCAGGTGGGCGGCACGACGGTTGGAACTCAAGCAACGCTGAATTTTGCCAGCGGCAATGGCATCACGCAGTCCTGCACGGACAACGGCGGTAGCGGGCGAGTGGATTGCACCCCGTCCTTCAACTCTGCGTTGGTCGCTACTCACGACACGATTCATGGCAACGAGAATTACTGCAACTCTACCAACGGAACCGCGGCGTATGCGTGTGCGTTACCGAATAAGGCACTCACCGGCTATGCAGCCGGAATGGCATTCACATTGCGTCCGGACGTCACCTGCTCCAGCTCATGCACCATCAGTATTGACGGCCTCAGCGTGATCAGTATTAAGAGAGCCGACGGCGTCACCGATCCTCAAGGCACGCTCGTCGCTAGTCAATCGCAATGGATTTTCTACGACGGCGCTGTTTTCCGGCTCTTCGGCAGCAATCCGTCCACAGGAATGGACTCGATGACGTACGGGTCGACAATCTCACTCGACGTGACCGCGGCCGGGCTCCACAAAACAACCACCGTCAACGCGACTGGGAACACGACCATCAACGCGAGTTCCGGCGGCACGGCCGGCCAGCACATATCGATTATCATCTTCAACGATGCCACCAGCGGGAAAACGATCACCTTCGGCACAAACTTCAGAAGCGCCGGTACCGTGGCCGGAACAGTCAGCAAGGCTGCCACGGTCCAGTTCGTGTCGGATGGAACAAGTTGGTTCGAAGTCTCGAGAGCCCTGATCCTCTAGCGTGTTGGCATAGTATCCAAAAGCAACTTCGCCGTACCTTGGCGCGTGATAACATACGCGCTAACGATGCGTTTTCTACTGACCCTCTCGTGCGCAAGCTGTCTGCTGGCTCAGACGCCGGCCAACAAGGTTGTGAGCGGTCATCGCTATCCCCGTTTAGTGGTTCGCAATGCCACGATCATTGAAGGCAACGGCACGCCCGCTTCGGGGCCGAAGGACATTGTCATTGAGAACGGCCGCATTGCCGCCATTGTTCCGATCGATGCCGTCTCGGCAGGTCGCGGCGAGGGGCGCAGACCGGCCGCGGATGTGGAAATCGATGCGACCGGCAAGTACGTCATGCCCGGTCTCATTAACGCGCATGCACATATCCAGGATGAGCGCGGCGGCATCCCGCAGCCACTCGAATACGAGTTCAAGATCTGGATGGCCTGCGGCATCACCACGGTTCGCGACGTCGGCAGCGATACGCAGAAGACCCTGCAGCTTCGCAAGCAGAGCGCGGAAGCTGAGATCATTGCGCCGCGCATCTTCGTCTATCCGATGTTTAACCGCGGCGCGTCGACGCGCAACGCCGCGGAAGCCGTCGCCAGAGTCCGGGAGCTGAAGGCCTTGGGCGTGGACGGCATAAAACTTCTGGGAGTCTACCGTGACGTGATGGAGGCCATGTCGGAGGAGGCGCACAAGAACGGACTCCGCATCGCGCATCATGCCGGCGTGGAAGAGACTAACGCCTGGGACGATATTAAATTCGGAACCACCAGCATCGAGCATTGGTACGGCATTCCCGATGCCGCCATCGAGAGCGGGCGCCAGAACTTTCCATCGGCTTACAACTACAACAACGAAACCGACCGTTTCCGCTATGCCGGACGGCTGTGGCGGGAAGCCAATCCGGAGCTGTTGCTGAAAGTCCTGGACGGAATGGTGCAGGCGCATGTCGCCTGGGACCCGACGCTCGACATCTATGAAGCCAGCCGAGATTTGACGCGCGCACAGAACCAGCCGTGGTTTCGCGACTACTTGCATCCAACGTTGGCGAAGTATTTCGAGGCCAACCCCGCCAATCACGGCTCATATTTCACGGGATGGACCTCTACCGACGAGGCTTTCTGGAAAGAAAACTACAGGATCGAGATGGCCGCTCTGAGAGAATTCGAGAAGCGCGGCGGCCTGATCGGCGCGGGCGACGATGCCGGCTTCATCTATCAGATGTACGGGTTTGGATTGATTCGCGAATTGGAGTTGCATCAGGAGGCCGGCTTTCATCCGCTCGTCGTGATCCAGCACGCTACCGCCAACAATGCGAAGATTCTCGGACAGGAAAGCCGCATGGGCCGCGTTCGGACCGGATATCTGGCCGACCTGCTGGTGGTGAATGGAAACCCACTCGAAAACTTGAAAGTGCTCTACCCCACCGGCATCGAAGACGTTCGCGATGGCAAGGTGGTCCGCACCGGCGGGGTCGAATGGACCATCAAAGATGGGATTCCCTACTACGCTCCGGGCCTGATGGCGGACGTCAAGGAGATTGTCGCCAAGGCGCGCTCCGTTTCCAGGTAGGGGCTGCGCTATGATGAACTCAGACCATCCGAATCTCCGGATGGGAGGGACTAACATTCAGAACAACGAGCCTAAACCCGGCCCAAGGACGTCGATGGAAAAGCTGGCGCAAAACATCCAGGAAGCTTTTCTAAACAACGCTCGAAAAGACAAAACCTTCCTCACCATTTATCTGATGAGCGGCGTGAAACTTTCGGGCCGTATCAAGAGCTTCGATAAATATTCGGTTGTGCTCGAGACCAACAACCAGGAGCAGCTTATTTTCAAGCACGCCATCTCCACCGTAGTGGTCTCGAAGCCGTTTCATGGAGCCGCCGGAGCGCACTCCCCGGCGCCTGCCGGCGCCGCTGCCTCCGGTCCACCGCCGCCTTCGGAAGCGTCCGAGGAATAGCAGTCCCTTTGGCAGTTCCCCGGCGGGAAAGCGCGATCGTCGTTGGGCTGGAACTCAAGTCTCGAACCAAGCGAACTGCCGATCAGATCGCTTATGGCATAGCGGATTCGCTGGAGGAATTGAAGGCGCTGGCCGAGAGCGCGGGCGCCAGCGTGCAGGAGACGGTGATTCAAGCCCGGCCTGCTCCGGATGCGGCCACGCTCATCGGATCCGGCAAACTCGAAGAGTTGCGGAATCTGGTGAATTTCCACGACGCGGATATGGTCCTGTTCGATTCGGAGCTCACTCCCACTCAGCAGCGCAACATTGAGAAGGCCATCGACTGCAAAATCCTGGATCGAACGCAATTGATTCTTGACATATTCGCGCGGCGGGCCCGTACGCGCGAAGGACAATTACAGGTGGAACTCGCGCAATTGAATTATCGGTTGCCCCGGCTCACCGGGCGCGGCGTCACGATGTCACGATTGGGCGGCGGAATCGGCACGCGAGGTCCAGGAGAAACACAACTCGAAACGGACCGCCGCAGAATTTATAGCCGCATCAAGAAAGTTGGCGACCAACTCGAAGCGGTCCGCGCCGGCCGTGGGACGCAGCGCCGCCAGCGGCAAGCCGTCCCGCTCGCCACCATCGCCCTGGTTGGATACACGAACGCCGGAAAATCCACGCTTTTCAACCGGCTCACCGGCGCCGCCGTTATTGCCGACGCCCGAATGTTCGCGACGCTCGACCCCACGGTCCGGCACGTCACGCTACCCTCGCGCCGCAAAGTTTTGATGAGCGACACCGTGGGTTTCATTCGCAATCTACCGACCACGCTGATCAAAGCGTTTCGCGCCACGCTGGAAGAAGTGACCGAGGCGTCGTTATTGTTGCACGTAGTGGACGCTTCGTCCGTCTATGCTCCTTACCAAACCGCGCACGTCCTCAAGGTGCTGGCCGAGATCGGCGCCGGCGAAACGCGGCAAATTTTGGCGTTGAACAAAATGGACTTGCTGGACGCGTCGAGCGAAGAAGCTGCCAGCCTGGAGCAGCGGATCCTCGGCGAAGTTCGCGCCCCGGCCGGCTCGAAGGCTGTCTCGGTTTCAGCTCGAACCGGCCAGGGGTTTGAAGCGCTCCTCGCGGCCATCGACGCGGAACTGCCACTCGATCCCATCGCGCGGGTCCGATTTCGCATTCCGGCCAAGGAGGCTGCGCTGGTGCAATTGCTGCACGAGCGCGGCAAGGTGCTTACAAGCCGCTTTGACGACGCTGCCTGGCAGGTGGAAGCCGAGGTCCCGGAATCGCTGAAGCGCCGTCTCACCCGTTACACGATCGAGTGATATTCTGACAGCAGGGTTCCATGTTCTAGCAGATTGCTGAAAAAACACCGCTCCCTTTGGTCACGGCTCGGTTAGCGGCTGTGACTGCGTAGAGTGGATTTTTGGGTGGGTTTTCAGCAACCTGACTAGGGCTCCTGTGAGTTATGAACGGTCCGAACACGCTCACCATCCTGCGCATCTTCTTCGTGCCATTTCTGGTGGCCGTGCTGGTGGAGCAGGATCTACGTATTGAATGGCGCGGCGTGGTCTGGGTCGCGAACGAGTTTCTCGCGCTGGCGATTTTTCTGGTAGCGGCTGCCACTGATTTGCTGGATGGATACCTGGCTCGACGTTGGAAGCAGACCACAACGGTGGGAACCTTGCTCGATCCCATTGCCGACAAACTCTTGATCTCCGCCGCCCTGGTTTCCCTCGTTCAGATTCGGCGAGTGCCGGCCTGGATGGTGGTCCTGATCATTGGCCGCGAATTCGCGGTATCGGGCCTGCGCAGTATCGCCGCAGCCGAAGGCTACATCATCAAAGCCAGCGACCTGGGCAAGACCAAAATGATCACCCAGGTCATCGCCATTTCGATGATCCTGATCAGCATTCACTGGCAGGCGCTGAACGGCTTCGCCATGCTGTGGATGTGGGGCGTGGTGGTCTTCGGAATCGCTTCGGCCATCGAGTACTTCCGCAAGTTCTGGCGCAAAGTGGATATTTCCGTCAAGCATCGGCGGCGCAAAGAACTGCTCCGCATCGAGCGGCAGCGCAAGCGCATGGCGCGGTCGCAGCCGGAGCCGGAAGCCCCCAAAATTGGCCAAGCCCGCTAGCGAGCCTTCGCTTCAGCGCCACCTTGCGCTTCGACATATTAGAGTGTATATGTAGAAGTGCGAGGTATCTCCCGTGCCGCCACCCAAGAATGAACTTCCTCAAGGTACTCTGGACCTCCTGATTCTCCAGGTCGCGACCCTGGGACCCATCCACGGTTACGCCATAGCGCAGAGGATCCAGCAGATTTCCCGCGATGCCGTGCAGGTCCTGCAAGGCTCTCTCTACCCAGCCTTGCACCGCCTCGAGAACAAGGGTTTTCTAGCTTCCGAATGGAAGGATTCAGAGACCGGGCGCGAAGCCAAGTTCTACCGGCTGACCGCCAAGGGCCGCCGCCAGCTCAAGAGCGAAACGGAAAATTGGCATCGTCTTTCGGAAGCTGTCGGACTGATCCTTGGTCTGGTCAAAGGAGAATCGTCGTGACGTGGTGGCAGCGGCTCTTCAAGAAAAAGGAACAGGAGAAGAGGCTGGATGCCGAGCTGCGTTTCCACGTCGAGTATCAGGTCTCCGAGAAGATTCGCGGCGGCATGAGTGAAGAGGAAGCCCGCCGCACTACGCGGCTCGAGTTCGGCGGAATGCAATCAGTCAAAGAGGATTGCCGTTCGGCTCGCAGCGCGGCTTGGCTCGAATCGACCCTGCAAGATATTCGGTACGCATTACGCTCGTTCCGCAAAAGCCCGGCCTTCACGATTGCCGTGATCGGCACGCTGGCGCTCGGCATCGGAGCCAACACCGCGATCTTTCAACTCCTGGATGCCGTGCGACTGCGCAGCCTTCCGGTTCCGAATCCGCGGGAATTGGCCAATATCCGGATTAGAGGTGGTAATCCGGGCTTTGGCATCTCGCACGATCAGTACCAGCTCACGTATCCGATCTGGGAACAAACCCGCGATCATCAGACCGCGTTCTCGGGCGTTCTCGCGTGGGATCTTCAAGGCGTCCGCGTGGGACAGCGCGCTCAAGCTCGCCGCATGCAAGCTCTTTTCGTCAATGGAGACTTCTTTCGAACGCTCGAAGTGTTTCCCTCGCAAGGCCGTCTATTCGCTGCGCAGGATGACCAAGCGGGATGCGCTACTCCAGGCGTCGTTCTCAGCCATGGAATCTGGCAAAGCGAGTTCGGGGGGCAGGCATCGGCGATCGGAAGCCGGCTGATGGTCTTTGACCATCCGCTCGAGATTCTGGGAGTAACGCCTGCCCGTTTCAGCGGGCTTGAAGTCGGAAGAGACTTCGACATCGCTATACCGATCTGTGCGCTGGAAGTCTTGCGTTCGGGAGATCAAGGTTTCAAGCGGCGCGATTATTCCTGGCTCACTGTGATGGGCCGACTCAAGTCAGGTTGGACTGTAGCGCAAGCGTCCGACCACCTGCAAGCGATCAGCCCTGCGATGTTTGAGGCCACCGTCCCCACCGGCTATTCCGCGAAATCGCTCGAGAGGTTCAAGAAATTTCGCCTGGAAGCTGTGTCCGGCGCAACAGGCGTGAGCTGGCTGCGAACGAAGTACGATCGATCGTTGTGGCTGCTCCTCGGCATCACCGGACTTGTTCTGTTGATCGCCTGCGCCAATCTCGCGAATCTCATGCTGGCGCGAGCCAGTGCCCGCCAACGTGAATTCGCGGTGCGGCTGGCACTGGGCGCCTCTCGCGCGCGGCTGATTCGGCACGGCCTGTGCGAGTCGCTTCTATTTACCGTAGCGGGCGCCGGACTCGGTCTGGCTCTGGCGGGAACTCTCAGCACCACCATCGTCTCATTCCTCGGTAGCGAAGCGAGTCCCCTGCATCTCGATCTCGGAATCGACTGGCGAATGCTGGCGTTTACCGCCGGGGTTTCTCTCATCGCATGCCTCGTTTTTGGTCTCGTGCCGGCATTTCAGTTATCGCAGATGGATCCGGGCTCTACCATCAAAAGCGCTGGCCGAGGCTTGACCGCCAGCCGCGAGCGTTTCTCGATCCAACGTCTGCTGGTTGTCATGCAGATTTCGGTTTCTTTGGTGCTTCTGGTAGGCGCGCTACTCTTCGTTCGAAGCTTCCGAAATCTGACCACTCTCGATACGGGCTTCCGGCAGAAGGGGATTCTGCTCGGGTACTTGGACTTCACTCAGTTGAAGCTTTCGCCCGCGGCGCTGAAGCCGTTCGAGCAGGAAGTTCTGAACGAGATCCGTAATACTCCGCACGTTGACTCAGTTGCGACCACGTCGAACATCATCGTCGGCGGGGGTATGTGGTCACTCGGCGTACGAGCGGGCGCTGTGGCAGATGCGGCGCGTTTCACCTGGGTCAGCCCGGACCACTTCAAGACTCTGGAGACTCCCATCCTCAACGGGCGCGATTTCAACGCCAATGATACCGAGGGCGCTCCGAAAGTGGCTATCGTCAACCAGACCTTCGCGCATCGTTTCTTTGGAGACAGCGACCCGCTCGGCAAAACCTTCCGAACCGCGCCCGAGCCGCACTATCCGGAAGCCGAGTATCAAGTTATCGGAGTGATCAAGGATACGAAATATTTTAGTATTCGCAGCGTGATCGATCCGATGGTTTATGGCGCAGCCGATCAGTATCCACCAGGACGCAACCCCTGGGCGATGATGTACATCCGGTCTTCGGCGCCATTGGGTTCTCTAGGCCCCGCGATCAAGCAACGACTCAACGCGTCGCATCCCGCGATCGCCATGGAATTCCACGATTTCCGCCGGCAGATCGAGGACGGACTTATCGCCGAGCGTTTAATGGCGGCGCTATCCGGCTTCTTCGGCGCCCTGGCAGCGCTGCTTGCGACCATCGGGCTTTATGGAGTGATCGCATACCTGGTTGTTCGCCGCCGCAACGAGATCGGTATCCGCATGGCGCTCGGGGCCAGCCGCCGGCAGGTGATTCGTCTGGTGATGTCGGAGGCAGTGCTGCTGATCGCGGCCGGTGTTGGCATCGGCGTCATCGGTTCGCTGGCGCTCGCACGCACAGCTTCGGCGTTACTCTTCGATTTGAAAGCGCACGATCCGCTGACACTCGCGGCGGCTGCAGTCTTGCTTGCGACGGTCGCCGCCTTGGGCAGCTATCTGCCGGCCCACCGTGCCTCACGCCTCGACCCGATGGCAGCGCTGCACTACGAATAACTGAGCTAGTCGGTTTCCTTGGGCGGCGGCACCACTTGGAAACTGTCCTGCGTGAAGACGACCACCAAGACCTGCCCCCGAGCGCCCAGGGGACCGAGGAGTTTTCCATTCAGACGCACGTCGATTCCGGCGGCATTGCCGACCTTCATCTTGGCGCCCTCTTTGCCTTCGACCGTCTTGGTTTCATTCGCGCCCAGCAGACCTGCGAAAACCACCTTGCCTTCCGACGATATAGACACCCACGTTTTCTCGCGGGCCGTCAGGTCGAGGAGAACTTTGTTGGCGGGCACTGGTATCGATTGAGCTGGCGGCTGGATTGTCGCCGCCATCGCGACGGATACGGCTGGCACAGTCGCCGGCACTGCTGCAGTTTCTCGCGACGGGTTGCGATCCGTCAGTTTTTTCAGAGCTTCGAGCATCGATGGATGGGTGTGCCACCACGCATAGACGCCTGAACAAGACAGCATCACCAGCAGGAGAGCAGCGGCCGATGCGTACATCTTCCGGCGTGCGTATCGCCGAGTAGGGTAGAGCGGTTCCGCTCGCCGGATCGGCATGCCGTCCTGGCCCGGCAAGAGCAAGGGAGCTTCCGTTTTCAAGAGACGATCGATCTCGGCGTCAATCTCCGTGGTATCCAATGACACCACTCTCGCGTATTGATTGACAAAGCTCTTAAAGAAGAAGCCGCTTGGCAAACTGGAACGGTCATCCGCTTCTATTGCCGCTAAGTATTTTCCCTGAATTCTTGTTCGCGCGGCGACCGCCGCAAGGTCAAGCCCCTGTTCCAATCGGGCTTTTTGTAGCCGCTGACCCACTGAGAACATAATAAATTGCCATCCAGCTTACGGTTATAATACAACAGTCGGTGAGAGACGAAAGTACCGGTACGGTCTCAGTGGTAGTGGTGAACTGGAATCGCCATGACCTCTTGAAATCCTGCCTGCTATCACTTAGATCGCAGCAGTTGAAGCAACCGTTTGAAGTAGTCGTGATAGACAATGGCTCTCACGATGGTTCGCCGGAAATGGTACTAAGGGAGTTCTCTGAGAATCCGGTGTTCCGGCTGAAATTGATTCGCAATCGAGACAACCGTGGTTTCTGCGCCGCCAACAACCAGGGTTTTGCCGCGTCGTCGAGCGACTTGGTTGCGTTGCTCAACAACGACGCCGAGGCTGAGCCGAATTGGCTCGCGGCTCTCGCCGGCGCTTTCGAAACGCGACTCGATGTTGGAATGGCGGCGTCGAAAATTCTGGTGCATGAAGATCCCCGGCGGATCGATAAAGCCGGCCATCTCATTTATCCGGATGGCCAGAATCGAGGCAGAGGCTCGGGTGAATTGGACGCCGGCCAGTACGACCGCATCGAGGAGGTGCTCTGGCCGGATGGATGCGCCGCCATGTACCGGCGTGCGATGCTGGACCAGATTGGAGGATTCGACGAGGACTTCTTTGCGTACGCCGACGATGCGGAACTGGGATTGCGCGCGCGCATCGCGGGCTGGAAGTGCGTCTATATTCCCAAAGCCGTGGTGCGCCATCATCGCGGCGCAACTTTGGGCCTTCTTTCCTCGCGGCGGCTGGAGCTCATCGAGCGCAATCGCGTCTTGCTGGCGGCGAAGCTTTTCCCCTGGAGTCTGCTGTGGCTGAACGGCGTTTACTACCTGATGAGATTGGCGGCTGGGCTTTGGGCAGCGATACGCCAGCGGGGAGAAGTGGGCCGTTATCCGGGACTCCGCGGAAAACTGTTGGCCGCACGCTCTCTCCTGAAGGGCGATCTCGAAGCGTTGAAAATGCTGCCACGAATGCTTGGCAAACGCAGCAGCATGGAGCGAATCCGGAAACTATCGCCGCGCGAAGTCAGGAGATTGATCCTCGATCATCGGATTCCGCTGAAGCAACTGACAGAACAGGGTATTTAAGAATGCCATGCCCCGGCTGCGGGGACCTGGAAGTCCGCACGCTCTTTCGCGCCAGCGATCGTCTGTATCGCACCACCGACAAGAGTTTCCTGGTGGTGGAATGCAAACGCTGCCGGCTGATTCGCCTGGACCCGCGCCCGGCGCCCCAGGAATTGGCTCGCTACTATCCCGCCGAATACTGGTACGCCCCGAATAGCGACGGCGTCTCGCGCCTGGAGGAAGCCTACCGGCGATTCGTTCTTCGCGATCACGTGCACTTCGTGATGCGCGCGGTGGAGGAGTCGGAAGCCAAGGGCGTCGTCCTGGATGTTGGTTGTGGTGGCGGGCTGTTGCTTCGGATGCTGCGGGAGCGCGGCTTGAGCGGAATGGGGCTGGAAAACTCGCAGGCCGCGGCCATCGCGGCGCTGAAGCAAAATGGCGTCACCGTGGTTTGTGGCGATATGCTTCATTCGCCCATCGAACGTGAATCCTGCGCGGCTGTCACCATGTTTCATGTGCTGGAGCACCTGAGCGATCCGGTCTCCTATTTGCGGCGCGCGCGCGAATTGCTGCTGCCAGGCGGCCGGCTCGTGGTTCAGGTCCCGAACGCCTCTTCCTGGCAATTCCTGATGTTTGGTGAGCATTGGAATGGCGTGGATGTGCCTCGCCATCTGGTCAACTACCGGCAGCGCGACCTGGAGGCGTTGCTCGAACATTGCGGCTTTGAAGTTGGCCGGCGAAAACATTTCTCGCTGCGGGATAATCCCGCAGGTTTTGCTTCCAGTCTCGCTCCCGGCCTGGATCCCATGGCTCGCAGAGTACGCAGGATAGCGGAATCCCCAGTGCTGAAGCTCGCCAAGGATCTGCTGTACTTCGGCATTGTGCTGGCCGCACTGCCATTCACCCTGGTGGAAGCCGCTTGCGGCGCGGGCTCCACGATCATGGTTGAGGCGCGCAAGAAAGCTTGACTTATCAAGCCATCGAGCGTCTGCTGCCGCGCTTCCTGCGCCGCTATGTTCTGCATTTCGAATCGGTCATCGACGACTCGTTGACGCGCTTTGCGGAGGAGCTTGCCGCAGGGACGCGCGTGCTCGACGCTGGCGCGGGGGAACGCGTCCATGCAAAATATTTCGGCCGGCAGCGCTACGTCGGAGTGGATCTGGCGGTGGGCGATTCAGCCTGGGACTACGGCAAGCTGGACGCGATCGCCGATCTTACCGCGCTGCCGTTTCCGGATGGTTGCTTCGATGCCTGCATCAATATTGTGACGCTGGAACATGTCCGAGAGCCGGCCTGCGCGCTGCGCGAGATGGCGCGAACGCTCGCTCCCGGAGGCCGGCTGCTCATGATTGTTCCGCACGAGTGGGAGGTGCATCAAGCGCCGCACGATTATTTCCGCTACACCAGGCACGGCGTCGCGTATCTGTTCGACAAAGCGGGATTCGCGGGCTACTCCATCGTGCCGGTCGGTGGTTATTTTCGGCTGTGTTCCCGCCGGCTACTAAACGGCTTGCAGTATTTCCCCGGGCTGTGGTTTTTCGTGGCCGCGATCTTTCTGGTTCCTCCCGCCCTGATATTGCCCTGGTTCGACTCGCTGGATCGTGATCGCAATTTCACCCTGGGATACGTCTGCACGGCTCGCAGACACGGATAGAGAGCAGCGTGCAACGGATTTACGTCATCGCGACGGGCGGCACGATCGAAAAGGTGTATTCCGAGCTAACCGGCAACGTGCAGAACCTCGACAGCAAGATCGATCGGTATTTTCGCATGCTGCGATTGCCGGATAGCGATATTCAGGTGACGCACCTGATGAACAAAGACAGCCTGGAAATGACCGATTCCGATCGAGCGCAAGTGCTCGCAAAGGTGCGGGACAAGCTCACTGATCCGGCTCCGGTGGTGATTACGCACGGAACCGACACGATGATCGACACAGGACTAGTGCTTCAGAAGAATCTGGTGAATCTACAATTTCCCATTGTGTTGACCGGCGCCATGACGCCGCTCGGCTTTGAAGGCAGCGACGGATTGCAGAACCTGACCGAGAGCCTTTTTGCTGCCCGCACGCTGGCGCCCGGCGTTTACGTCGTGATGCACAACCAGGCTTTTCCCGTGAATCAGGTACGCAAGGATCGCGAGCTGGCGCGTTTCGTATGGAAATAGCGATGAGCAGTTCAGTGAAAGAGCCCGCGGTTGATCCAGCTAACGCGCTTCGCTCCACAGTTCGTTTAAGATATTGCCGATCGAGC
>JBGPSX010000040.1:0-14061 GCA_041490325.1 Bryobacteraceae bacterium
CATTTGCAGCGTGTACAGGTCTACGCCATCGAGGTGGGCAAGGAACTTGGCTTGGATAGCGAACAATTGGAGGCTCTGAGGGCCGCCGCTTTGCTACACGATATCGGCAAGCTGGCCGTTCCCGAACACATCATCTCCAAGCCGGGCAAGCTGACCCGCGAAGAGTTCGAGAAGATGAAGATCCATCCGGTAGTGGGCGCCGAAATTTTGGAGCGCGTGCGATTCCCCTACCCGGTGACGCCGATCGTTCGTTCGCACCACGAAAAATGGAATGGCTCGGGCTATCCGGACGGCCTGAAGGCTGAAGAAATTCCGATCGGCGCGCGTATCCTGGCGGCAGTGGACTGCCTGGACGCACTCGCTTCTGACCGGCAATACCGGCGCGCGCTGCCGCTGGATGAAGCGCTCGAGAAAGTAGTGTCGGAATCCTCCATCAGTTTTGATCCTCAGGTTGTGAAAGTGCTCCAGCACCGGTACGTCGAACTGGAAGCGATGGCTCAAGCGCAGTCGGTGGAAGTAGCCAAGCTCTCCACAGACCTGAAGATCGAGCGTGGGCTAGAGCCGGCCGCCGGTTTTGAGACCACCAGGCGCACGCCTCCCTCTGAAAAGCCGGTGGACTTCCTCAGCTCGATCGCCGCCGCGCGTCAAGAAGTTCAGACTCTGTTCGAGCTGGCGCAGGATCTGGGTAATTCACTCAGTTTGAACGAAACGCTTTCGCTACTGGCGATCCGGCTCAAGCGCATGATCCCCTACGACTCGCTGGCAATTTACGTCCTGCGAGGAGCGAACCTGCGCGCCGAATATGTCAACGGCGAGAACTTCCGGCTGTTCTCATCGCTCGAGATTCCTCTCGGACAGGGATTGTCGGGTTGGGTGGCGGAGAATCGCAAACCCATCATCAACGGGAATCCTTCGGTGGAACCGGGTTATCTCGACGATGAGACCAAGTTCACCACCATGCGGAGCGCGCTCTCAGTACCGCTGATCGGGTTGAACGGCACGGTGAGCGTGTTGACGCTGTATCACACTGAGCGCGACGCCTTCACCAAGGATCACCTGCGCATCTTGATGGCTATCATGCCGAAGGTCGCGCTCTCCATCGAGAACGCGCTCAAGTATCAGCAAGCCGAGAGTTCCGCCTCCACCGACTACATGACCGGGCTGCCGAATGCCCGTTCGCTGTTCCTGCATCTGGACGGCGAACTGGCGCGCTGCCGCCGTCTGAATTCACCGCTGGTGGTGCTGGTCTGCGACATGAACGGATTCAAGCAGGTGAACGACAAGTACGGGCACCTGGAGGGTAACAAGGTCTTGCATCGAGTGGCGCTCAAACTCAAGGAATCCTGCCGCGAATACGATTACGTGGCGCGCATGGGCGGCGATGAGTTTGTGTTGGTTCTTCCGGGATTGCAAGTAGACCAGATTCAGCACAAAATCCAACGTCTGCGGATCATAACCGCCGAAGCGGGTCACGACGTTTGCGGAACCGATACGCTTTCGCTCAGTGTTGGACACGCCATATTCCCCGACGACGGCAGTGACGCCGACCAACTGCTCAGCGAAGCCGACCGGCGCATGTACATCGCCAAGCAAAAAGAAAAGTTGAGTCTGGTGGGTCCGCGCGGATTTGAATTCGAGCCGACCGGCACTTGGTAGGTGGTTAGTGTTTCCTTCCATCCTGCTACGCCAGGCACGACGCATCCTGCTTACTGCTCTGCTGGGTGGCCTGTTGGGCGCTACCCTGGTTCGCCTTGGTCCTGGATTCGGCGTCGACCAGCGGGAATTCGATGTCCGCTTGAACGCCGAGAGTCATCAAGCTATTCGAGCCGAGAACGCCGCGGATAGCAACCTGGCGCTTTTCTACTACCACTATCTCTCCGGGCTGGCGCACGGGGACCTGGGCTTTTCAAAATCGCTCAACCGGCCGGCGTCGGAACTTTTGAAGGAGCGGCTGCCTCTGACACTGCAGTCGCTCGCTTGGGGGTCGTTGGGAGGAATCGCGATTGGTTTTGCGCTCGCGCTATTTACTGTCTGGCGGCGCGGGCCCGGCTCTGAACTTGTGCCTGCCATCTTGAGCGGTACGTGTCTTGCGATTCCGGCCGCCGTCGTCGCTCTGGTGTTCCTCTGGATGGGCGCCCCGGGACGCTGGGCCATCGCGCTGGTGGTGTTCCCGCACGTGTATCGCTACGCCAAGAATCTTCTGATGACAACCTTTCAATCGCCGCACGTCCTGGCAGCGCAAGCCCGGGGACTGAGCAGCGGCCGCGTGCTGTGGGCGCACGTGCTGCTTCCCTCAGCCCCGCAACTGGCCGCGTTGGCCGGAATCTCGGTGAGCCTGGCGTTTGGCGCTTCGATTCCGATCGAGGTGATCTGCGACACACCGGGCATCGGGCAACTGGCATGGCGCGCGGCGCTGGATCGCGATCTTCCGTTGCTCGTCAACATTACTGTTCTGGTGGCATTGATGACGCTGGTAGTAAACAGCATCGCGGATCTGGCGCTGGCTGCGCGCAGGACGGCCGTATGAAGAGATCGCAAAAATTGGCGGCGATTGTGCTCGGCACAGTGGCTCTCGCGGCGCTGTTCGCCGGTTTCATCGCGCCGTCCTCATATGCCGAGCAGTTTCGCGACGCGATCAGTTCTCCACCATCTCAGAAGTTCTGGCTGGGCACCGACGACCTGGGCCGCGATCGTTTCGCGCGCCTGCTATACGGAACGCGCATATCGTTGCTGCTTGCGCCCGCCGCTGCGTTGCTCTCCACGCTGCTTGCGGCCATTGTGGGCGGTACTGCCGGCTATCTGGGCGGACGCTGGGAACGAATCGTAACGGGCGGGATCGACCTGTTTCTCTCACTGCCGTGGCTGTTTCTTCTGCTCGCCGTGCGCGCCTTGCTCCCGCTCAATACTTCTCCGGTGACATCGGTGGCCATCACGTTTCTTTTGCTGGGCTGCCTGGGATGGGCGACGCCCGCGCGGATCATTCGCGCCGGGGCGCGATCGTTGGCGGACTCGGATTATCTGGTTCAGGCGCGAGCCAGCGGCGTTTCTTCGTTCCGGCTCTTCGCGAAACATCTCGTTCCGAACCTGCGGCCCATTCTGCTGGCTCAATTCTGGGTTTCAGTGCCGGTGTTCATCCTGAGCGAGGCGAATCTCGGCCTGCTCGGCCTGGGCGTGTCTGAACCCCTGCCTTCCTGGGGCGCGATGCTCCGGGAACTGGAAAACTATACCGCCGTGTTGCACAACCCTTGGATGCTGGTTCCGGCCGTGCTGCTGATCGCGGTCGTCAGTTGCTTGCAACTGTTGCTGCGAACCGAGGATGGTGTCACGTGCTGACGCGTTCCATTGGAATCCTGCTGGGCGTTGCAGCAGCGGTTTGCAGCGCAGGCGAGCTGCGCTTCGCTCTCCGCATGGATCCGAAAACATTCAATCCCCTGCTAGTTGAGGACGAGGCGTCAGAAACCGTCCGCTATCTCACCGGCGGCGTGCTGATCCGGCTGAATCGCTACACGCAGGAGCTGGAAGGCGAGCTGGCGTCGAAATGGAAGGTATCGGAAAACGGTCGGCGTATCGATTTTGAATTGCGCCACAACATCCAGTTCTCCGATGGCACGCCGTTTACTTGCGACGATGTCGCCTACACCATCCATCAGTTGATGGACCCGGCTCTGCACTCTCCAACTGGCGACGCGCTACGGTCGGCGCCTGGCGCAGTCGAAACGAAATGCACGGGCTCTGCGTTGATGGCTCGCTTCCCCGGCGCGGTGGCATCGCTGGCCGCGCAGTTCGATCAGATTGCGATTTTGTCCTCGCGCTCACAGCATAAGGAATCGGCCGTCTTGGGCGCGTTCCACGTCGCCGAATATAAGCCTGGCGCCTACGTTTTGCTTCGCCGGAATCCGAACTACTGGAAGCAGGACTCGAACGGCCGGCATCTCCCTTATCTCGATTCCATACGGCTCGACATCCAACAGAACCGGGAACTGGAGCTGCTTCGTTTTCGCCGAGGCGAGCTGGATATCGTGAACAAGCTGGATCCGGAAATGTATGACCGGCTCTCCAGTGAAACGCCGCGGTCGGTGGTGGACGCAGGACCTTCGCTCGACTGGGAAGTGGTTTTCTTCAACCAGGTCGCGAACGCGCCTGTCCCGGATTATAAGCGCCGTTGGTTTCGCTCCACCGAATTCCGCCGCGCGATTTCAGAAGCCATCCGCCGCGATGACATCGTGCGCATCGTCTATCGCGGCCATGCTCGTGTCGCGCTTGGACCGGCTTCGGTGGGCAATCGCTTCTGGCTGAATGCCGCACTGAAACCGCCGGTCTATTCGGTGGAAGGCGCACTCCAAAGATTGCAGCAGGACGGCTTTCGCCGCGCCGGCGACAACCTGCTGGACCGCGACGGCCACCGCGTCGAGTTCTCGATGATCACCAATGCCGGCAACAAGCTGCACGAACGCATGCTGACGCTCATCCAGCAGGATCTCGCCAAGCTGGGGATTCAACTCAACGTCGTTATCCTGGACTTCCCTTCCCTGGCCGAACGAATCAGCCGCAGCTTCAACTACGAATCAGTTCTGATGGCCTGGACGAACATGGATCTCGATCCGAACGATCAGATGAATATCTGGCTCAGCTCCGCCGCAAATCATCAATGGAATCCAAGCGAGAAGACTCCTGAAACACCCTGGGAAGCCGAGATCGACAAGCTGATGCAGGCGCAAGCCGCCGGTCAGGATATCAACAAACGCAAAGCCTCCTTCGACAAGGTGCAGCAGATCGTCTTCGAACAGGCGCCCATGCTGTTCCTGGTAAATCCCAATGCATTGTCGGCGGTGTCGGCCAGCCTCAAGAACGTAACGCCCGCGCTGCTGCGGCCTCAGATCTATTGGAACGCCGAACGGCTTTATGTCGACGGAAAACTGGTGAGTCAACGGTGAGCAGCTTGCTTCAGGCGCGCATCTCGGTGGACTACCCGAACAAGCCTGGTGTCCTCCGCGACGTGGCGTTCGAAATCGCGCAAGGCGAGATTCTTGGCCTGGCCGGTGAGAGCGGATCCGGTAAGAGCACCATCGCGCTCGCGCTACTACGGCTGCTGGATCACAAAGGCGGGACCATCGAAGGCGAAATTCTGTTTGACGGCGTCGATCTGTTGCGTCTCAAGCCGCGCGAGATGCGCCGCATACGCGGACGCGAAATCGCGCTAGTGTTGCAGAGTCCGCTCGGATCCCTCAATCCGGTTCTGCGCATCGGCGCGCAGATCGAAGAAGCCTGGCGCGCGCACAATCCAGCGGCGCCGAAGCAATGGCGGGACCGCGCTTTAGAATTGTTCGAGCGCGTGAGCTTGCCCGCCGCAGATCAATTCCTGGAACGCTATCCGCGGCAGCTCAGCGTCGGACAGGCCCAACGGGTTCTCATCGCTATGGCGATCCTGCATAAGCCGCGCTTGCTCATCGCCGACGAACCCACCAGCGCGCTGGACGCGATCACGCAATCGGAAACACTGGCGCTCTTTCAGCGGCTGAACCGCGAGCTCGGAATGGCGATGCTTTTCATCTCGCATGACCTGCTGGCGGTGGCAACGCTATGCTCCCGGATAGCGATCCTGCAGCAAGGCCGCATCATCGAATCCGGCCCGACCGCTCAGCTTTTCCGCGATCCGAGAACGGATGACACGCGCGCGCTGTTGCAGGCTGTGCTGCACAATTCGTCCGCGGCCGCACGCTTCTCGCGCGAACGTGAAGCGATCGAGATTCTCCACTCGCGGTAAGTCCTCAATTTACTTGACTCTTTTGCTGGTCTGCTGCTTGGCCCATTTCTTTCCCCAGACTTTCGCCAGGGCTTGCCACACTCTTCGGCCGGCGACGGCGGATTCCTGCAGAGCGCGTTCGCCTAGTGCGTCCAGCCGGTAGCAGCGCCTGGCCCGGCCGCCGCGTTCGGGCGTAGGCTCGGAAAACCAGGATGAGATGTACCCTTTGTCTTCGAGACGGTCCAGCGTGACATAGATCGCGCCGAGTGAAACCGTTCTGGGCTGCGACAGCTCTTGCACTTTAGCGTGGATCGTGACGCCGTAAGCCTTGCCGCGCAGGGCCAGAATGGCGGTCAGCACCAGTTGCTCGAATTGACCGGCGGTATCGTGTCGCGGCATTACTACGACAGTGTAAGAGAAATAATTTGCCCCAGTCAAACAGTGTCCGCTCCTTTCAGTCACGGCTCGGCTACGAGTTACTGCCCCTTACCGAGCCGCGGGCCAAAGGAAGCGGTTTTCAGGATAGTTTCGCCATCCCTCAAAAAGCGCTCATACGCGATGCACTACGCTTCCATGTCACAATGTTCGATAAATGCCCGAAGCTATCTTTCTTGTCGCGAGTGGCGACTTGCGACTATCCGCCAATCAAAAATGCTGGCCGGCCCAGGAGCGTGCGGAAGCGGCCGTCATAGATGCCCTGCGGCGCGCGGGGCGTCAAGTTCAGCGCGCGCATGCCTGCGATTCCACCAAGCAGCACGGTTTCATCGACAGTCAGAAATACGGGATGGAAGTGTTCCGCAAGATTCCGCGGACGGCGCCGCTGATCGTGGTCGAAGCCGTTTGGCAATACAGCCATCATGTACTGGCTGGGTTGTACACGCACCAGGGCCCAATTCTCACAGTCGCCAACTGGAGCGGCGAATGGCCGGGTCTGGTGGGCATGTTGAATCTCAACGGATCGCTCACCAAGGCAGGTGTCCGCTACGAATCGCTGTGGAGCGCGGATTTCACGGACGAGTTTTTTCTGAATGGGCTGAAGCGCTGGATCAATGGCCAACCGATCGGGCACGACACCAGTCACGTGCATCCGCTGGCCGGCCTCAAGCTGTCCGATTCGGCGGAAACTTTAGCGCGCGAAGTATCCGGCACGCTGCAGCGCGACAAGGCGATTCTCGGAATCTTCGATGAAGGCTGCATGGGCATGTACAACGCCATCATCCCCGACGAACTGCTGCATCCTACTGGCGTGTTCAAAGAGCGCCTCAGCCAATCAGCTTTGTACGCCGAAATGCAGCGCACCACGGATGCAGAAGCGCAAGCGGTTCGGCGGTGGCTGGACGAGCGCGGCGTACGATTCGTCATTGGCCCGAATCCGGAAACCGACCTGACCAACGATCAGATCCACGCGCAATGCAAAATGTACATCGCTGCTCTGCGCATTGCGGACGATTTCGGTTGTGACGCCATCGGCATCCAGTATCAACAGGGACTGAAGGACCTCGCGCCTGCTTCCGACCTGGCGGAGGGCTTGCTCAACAACGTGGAACGCCCGCCAGTGTGTTCGCGCGACGGACGCGAGCTGTACGCCGGCCATGCCCTGCCCCATTTCAATGAAGTGGATGAGTGCGCGGGCTTGGATGCTCTGATAACGAATCGTATCTGGACGAAGATGGGTTTTGCTCCCGAGACCACTCTGCACGATGTTCGCTATGGCGAGCAATACAATGGCGAGTTTGTTTGGGTATTCGAGATCAGCGGAGCGGCGCCGCCGGCGCACTTCATCGGAGGATACAAAGGAGTCGTCAGCGAACGGCAGCCACCCATGTACTTCCGGCTGGGTGGAGGAACCGTGAAAGGCGTCAGCAAGCCGGGCGAGATCGTCTGGAGCCGTATCTTCGTCGAAAATGGAAAACTCAAGGCCGACTTGGGACGCGGGGGCGTGCGTAAACTCCCCGACGAAGAGACCCAGCGTAGATGGCAAATGACCACGCCGGTGTGGCCCATCATGCACGCCGTCACCTACGGCGTTTCGCGCGACCAGATGATGGCACGCCACAAAGCCAATCACGTCCAGGTGGTCTATGCGCCCAGCGCCCGGGAAGCGGACGAGGCCATGGCTACCAAGGCAGCGACGTTTCGGAATCTCGGATTGGAAGTCAGCGTCTGCGGGACGAATAAATAAAAACTATGCGCGTTGGGATGATTGGCACCGGGGCAATTTCGCACAAGCATGCGCAGGCCTACAAAAATATCGGATATCAGTTAACGGTGTGTACCGACATCAATGCCGAGAGCGGCCGCGCCTTCGCGGATCGGCATGGCTGCCAGTTTGTGCCGACGTACGAAGAGGTGTGCCGCCATCCGCGAGTTGACTACGTCGACGTCTGTACCTTTCCCGATTTCCGGCTCCAGCCGCTCACCATCTGCGCCGAATCGAAAAAACATGTGCAGGTGCAGAAGCCGATCGCGACCGATCTCGAGACCGCGCGCAAGATGGTGGATACCGCGCGCGCAGCGGGCATTCAACTGGGCGTGGTGAGCCAGCATCGCTTCGACGATTCCACTCAATTTCTGCGCCGCGCGCTGGACGCTGGACGCCTTGGAAAAATTCTGCAGGCCGACGCTTACGTCAAATGGTACCGGTCGGCCGCGTATTATTCGCGCCCCATCAAAGGCAGTTGGGCCACCGAGGGCGGCGGCGCGTTGATCAATCAGGCCATTCATCAGGTGGACATCCTGCTGTGGCTGGCTGGAAGCATTTCAGAAGTATTCGGCTACTGGCAGAAAGCCGCCCTTCACAAGATCGAATCGGAGGATGTCATCGCAACGCTGCTCAGGTATTCCTCCGGCGCAACCGGCGTGCTGCAAGCTTCAACCGCATTCTGGCCTGGATACACCGAGCGCATCGAGATCCATGGAAGCAAGGGCACGGCGGTGATTTCAGGCGACAAGCTCACTACCTGGCACGTTGAAAATGACTCGGGCGAAGCGGCGCCGCTCGAACAAGACGTAGCATCGGGCGCATCCGATCCGATGGCGATTTCCCTCGCGCCCTTCGAACGCCAGTTCCTGGACTTCGGCGAAGCCATCCAAACCGGAAGAAAGCCGCTCTCGTCCGGCGAGGACGGTTACCGGGCCCTCGCGGTGGTAACTTCGGTCTACCAATCTTGTCGCACTGGTTGCGTGGTGAAGCTGTAGGCGGCGGCGCTTCGAATGCAGCTCCGCGTCCCAGCCTCGAGCGCCAATCTCGGCCCCGGATTCGATGCATTGGGTCTGGCGCTCGGAATTTATCTCACCTGCCGCTTCGAACCGGCGGAGCGCTTGTCGATTACCGCCAGTGGCCGCGATGCGGATCAGATTTCGACACGAGACGACAATCTGATCTGGCAAACCGCGCTCGCTGTGGCCAACGACGTGGGCGGGAAGCTGCCACCAATCACTCTCGAAATCGACAACGACATTCCCATCGGTAAAGGACTCGGGTCGAGCGCGGCGGCGCTCATCGCTGGCGTCGTCATCGCCGATCAGTTACTGGGGCTGCACTGGAAGCCGCTCCGGATTCTCGACGAAGCCGCGCGGATCGAGGGGCATCCGGACAATGTAGCCGCCTGCGTGCTGGGGTCCATTGTTGCCAGTGCGATCGATGCCGGAGGCGTTGCGCGCGCGGTGCGGCTCGAGCTTCCCGAACGGTACGGCATCGCGGTAGTGGTCCCGGACTTTGTTCTGCCCACTGCCGAGGCGCGGCGCGTCCTGCCGGAGGCCTACTCCCGCGAGGACGCAATTTTCAATGTGCAACGCAGCGCTCTGCTGATCGCCGCGCTGGCTACCGGAACCACGACCGCATTCCCGGCCGCATTCGAGGATCGCCTGCATCAGCCCTATCGATATGCGCTGGTACCTGGCTTAGAGGAGATGGTTCGCCTGCGAGCACCCGGTCTGCTGGGCTGCTCGCTGAGCGGCGCCGGGCCATCCATTCTGGTGTTCTATGAAAAAGGCTGCGAGCAGGTATGCGGCCTGGTCCAGCAGATCTTCGCGCTGCATGGGCATAAGTCCGAGACACTGTGGGTTCGGATCGCGGAACATGGCTACGAGATCGGTTAAGCCTTAAAACGCTGCATCTAGTCACGGCTCAGAATGAGTGTTAACGCGTCCCCAAAGCGATGATCGACGCTACGCATTATTAGCGATGATCGACGCTACGCATTATTAGCAATGATTCACGCTACGCACACAACCGCTTCCGTCCGACCAGGCCGCTAACCGAGCCGTGACCAAAGGGAGCGGCGCCTTTATACCCTCTTTAATACTCCGTCACACTCCGCGCCGGTTTCCCCACAGATCGATATGCAGGCGCGGCGAGAAACGAAAGCCTTCTCGTTTTGAAATTTCCGCCAGCCATCGCCCCCGCTCAGCCAGCACCGCGGCGTCGACTCCTTCCGGCATCAACACGATTCGGGTTTTGGCGGCGCCGATCTCTTCGATGATGGCGCGCACCTGCAACAGATCGTCCGGATCCGTGATGACAAACTTGAGCTGATAGGGATAGAGCTGGATCAGCCGCTTGAGTATCTCGGGCTGATACCGCAGCCGGTCGTGTTGCTGAGCCCATCGTCCGCCATCGCGCGTGTGCGGCGTCGAATTCGCCAGCTTTGGACTAATGCTCATCAGATCGCAACGCACATGCGCGTCCACCGTCCCAGCCGTTTCGATGGTGATGTGCTGGGTGAGATGATGCGTCAGTTCCTCGATTTCAGGCGCGATCATCGGCTCGCCACCCGTGATGACGACGTGCGAGGCGCCATAGCGATTCACCTCGCCGGCGATGGAATCGATGGAACGCTCTTCGCCTTGCGGTTCCCAGGACGTGTAGGGCGTGTCGCACCAAGTGCAGCGCAGATTGCATCCGCTGGTGCGCACGAATACCGAGGGCGTGCCAAGCAGCATGCCTTCGCCCTGAATGGAATAAAAGATTTCAGCGATTTTCACTAAACGTACTCGACTGGATCGTGGAGTCCGGCGTCCGCGAATCCCTGGCGACGCAGGCGACAAGAATCGCACAGGCCGCACGCCCGGCCATTCTCATCGGGATCGTAGCAACTATGCGTGAGACTGAAATCCACGCCCACTTCCACGCCTAGTTTGATGATCGCGCATTTCGAGAGCTGGATCAGGGGCGTGTGAATATGGATGCGCGTGCGTCCGTCCACGCCGGCCTTGGTGGCGAGATTCGCCATGCGCTGGAATGCTTCGATGAACTCGGGGCGACAGTCGGGGTAACCGGAATAATCGATCGAATTTACGCCGGCGAAGATGTCGGATGCGCCCAGCACTTCGGCCCAGGCGAGAGCCAGCGAAAGAAAAACCGTGTTGCGCGCCGGAACGTACGTGACGGGGATACCGGGGCTCACGCCCTGCTTCGGTACTGCAATGTCCGCCGTCAAAGCCGATCCACCAAACTGGCGCAAGTCAATCGACACGATTCGATGCCGCGCCGCTCCCAGGCTCCGTGCCACTCTGGCTGAGGCGTCCAGCTCGATGCGGTGTCGTTGACCGTAATCGAAAGTGAGCGCGTAACACTCGTAGCCTTCGCGTCGCGCAATGGCCAGGCACGTGGCCGAATCCAGGCCTCCGCTCAACAGGCAGACCGCGGGTTTCATTTCGGCAACTTCAAAGTGAGGAAGAACCCGATGACGGGAAAGAGACTCAGCGCGAGGAAGGCGCGGTGCAGCGTGAAGTGATCGCCAGCCCATCCGACTAGCGGAATGAAAATAAGGCCGGCCATGCCCCATGCAAACCCCATCATCAGCGCCGAGACAGTTCCAGACTGTTTTGGAACCAACTCCTGGGCCATCACGACATTCACTGGAATGGTGAACAGCAGCAGCAGCCCGGTGAGCGCGAGACCGATCAACGCCACCGGACCGGTGGCCAGGAAGAACAGAATCAGGAACGGAAACGATCCAGCCATTGAAATCAGGATCACGTTGCGCCCGCCAAAGCGATCGGCGAAATGCCCGCCTAAAAATCCGCCGAGAGCGCCCGAGGCCAGATAAAGCGAGAGCGCCCAGCTAGCATCGGTGAGCGAAAAGCCGCGCTCGCGGTGGAGGTACAAAGGAAGCAGCGCTGAAAAAACAATCTGAACCGTGGAGCGAATGAAGACCAGGAAATAGAGAATCGTTAGCGGCTTCCAAACGGCGCGTAATGGATGCCAATCAAATCGCCGGCGCACGTGCGCTTCAGGCCTGACCGCCTCGGGCAAAAACCATAGCAAAAGAAGCGTTACCAGGATCGCAGGCAGCGCAGCCCAGTAAGCTCGCTCCATCCCCAGCCAGTTGAAGAATCCGGAAAAGTACGCTGGACCGGCCGCCAGACCGAGCGTTCCGGAACTGATGAAGACGGCCATCCATCGGCCGCGATTGCTCCGAAGGCCCATGGTTGCGCGTGAAGATGCTTGCGGATGAAAGGACGCTATGCCGCAGCCGCCGACGAGCACCATCGCGGCCAGCCAGCCGAAACTCGGCGCGATTCCTAGAATTGAAATAAAGACTCCCGCTACAGCCGGAGCCAGCACCGAAAACATGCGCGTATGAAAACGGTCCGACAGATAACCGTAAGCCGGTTGCATCACTGAGGACGAGAACACCAGCAGCCCGCCGAGGATTCCGGCTTGCGTAAGGTTGAGGTTCAGCTTGTCGGCGAGCAGAGGCTGAAAGATGCCCAGCGCGGCGGAATACAGATCGATGAAAAAGTGCGCTGTCGAGAAGAGGATGAGCGTGAGAAAGCTGGCACGGATCGCCCGTTCTTGTTGGGGTGCTTCAATCAGCGCAGCTTCGGGTGACATGCAGGGGAAAACTTCATTATAGGCTGGTCGCGGCAATTGCGGCCCAGCCGGGTCTCCACCATCGCCCAGAACATAATCGTCGATACTTGTGCGAACGCTACCTGCTATCTTTTTGGTTAGTACGGGACCGTACGAACTGATACAACAAAAATATGCCGTCGCGTTGTTAAACTGGTAGTTGAAGTGACGCGCTACTACTTTGATCACAACGCGACAACGCCCGTATCTGCGGCTGTACTCGAAGTACTGCTTCCAGCGCTACTTGAAGTGTACGGAAATGCCTCCAGTATTCATCAGGACGGCCAGATGGCTCGTCAGCGCCTCGAAAAAGCGCGCCGTCAAACGGCCTCCCTGCTGGGCTGCGATCCAAAAGAACTGGTCTTTTTGAGCGGCGGAACCGAGGCCGACAACCTGGCGATCTTTGGGACAGTGCGGAGCCATCCGGCAGCCCGAAAGCACGTGATCACGACCGTGATCGAGCATCCGGCGGTGCTCAGTTCCTGCCGCGAACTCGAGCGCGAGGGCGTGCAGGTGAGCTATGTTCGCGTGGGGCCGGACGGCCTAGTGGATCCCGAAGACGTCCGGCGCGAGCTGCGCCCCGAGACGGTCTTGATTTCAGTGATGCACGCGAACAATGAGTTGGGCACAATTCAGCCACTCGAACAGATCGCGAGCCTGGCGCGAAAGGCAGGTGTCTTGCTGCACGCCGACGGAGTTCAGGCAGCCGGAAAAATTCCAGTCGACGTCCAGGCGCTCGGCGTGGATCTCTATTCGATCAGCGGGCACAAGCTGTATGCGCCCAAGGGAATCGGAGCGCTGTACGTCAAGAGCGATACCAAGCTGCGGCCCATCCAGTTCGGCGGACGCCACGAACGCGAGCGAAGGCCCGGCACCGAGAATGTTCCCGGCGCGATCTCGCTGGGAACAGCCGCCGAAGCAGCGGCCATCGACTTAGCCACGGAATCGGCCCGAGTCGCCGCGTTGCGCGATCGACTGGAACATGGGATTCTAGCGCGCGTGCCCGACACCGGAGTGAGCGGAAGCGCGACGTCGAAGACGCCCAACACCACCAACGTCTACTTCGACGGTCTGGAAGGCGAAGCGCTGGTGATCTCTCTCGACTTGAAAGGATTCGCGGTCTCGAGTGGCGCGGCCTGCTCCAGTGGCGCGGTGGAACCGTCCCACGTATTGCTCGCCATCGGATTATCGCGCGATCGCGCGCGAGCCAGTATTCGATTTTCTCTCGGCCGTTCCAATACAGTGGAACAAGTGGATGCTTTGATCGTCGCGGTGGCCGAATCCGCCGCGCAATTGCGAAAACTTTCTCCGACGTATACCGCCAGTGCCTGACCCAACCATCGCCGTCGCCATGTCGGGCGGAGTCGACAGCTCCGTCGTCGCGGGATTGCTACATCGGCGCGGCACCCGCGTGGTTGGCTTGACGATGCAACTTTGGAATCAGCGGCGGCTGCCGGAA